>DATGXP010000513.1:0-7854 GCA_035298845.1 Chitinophagales bacterium | reverse complement strand
CCTGGAACCGGTGGATGTGGCCGTGAATGATACAGTGATGACCTTTGAGGGCCAGGCATTAGCAAAACTGCAGCAGAAATTTGACCTGGTTTACGTTGACCACATCGAGCCCGGCAATGCCAACCGCTGGTATGTTCGGGGTTTGCGCCAACCAGAAAGCAATGCTAATTAGCGTAATAGAAGGGTCTTAAATCTGGTTTCGGGAAGAAAAACTTGTGAAAATCCACGTTTTACCTTGTTTACAGTTCCTGCTTGTTATTTTCGCCCGATAATTATATTTGCCCGAACTAACTAAATCCCAGACGATGAAATTCATAGTTTCTACCACCACCCTGTTGAAGAGCCTGCAAACGATTAGCGGTGTTATTAATACCAGCTCGGTATTGCCCATACTGGAAGATTTTTTATTCGAGATAAAAGCCGGCAAAATGACAGTTTTTGCCACCGACCTTGAAACTTCTATGAGCACCGAGCTAAAGGTAGAAGCCAAGGACAGCGGACGTATAGCTATACCAGCGCGTATATTGTTAGATACCCTTAAGACCCTGCCCGAGCAGCCACTTACTTTTAAAGTAGATGAAAAAACCTTTGGTGTAGAAATTACCAGCGAAACCGGCCGCTACAAACTAAGCGGAGAGAACGCCGATGATTTTCCAAAAATACCGCAGCCAGAGGCCGTAACCGAAATAAACATACCGGCATCTGCCCTTAGCAATGCCATTGCTAAAACACTGTTTGCCGTTAGCAGCGATGACCTTCGCCCGGCTATGACAGGTGTATTGTTCCAGGTATCGCCAGACGGTATGACCTTTGTTGCCACCGACGCGCACAAGCTGGTTAAGCTGGCCCGCACCGATGTAAAAGCCAGCAAAGCGGCACAGTTTATTGTACCTAAAAAGGCCCTGGGCCTGCTAAAGGCCGCCCTGCCGGTGAGCGATTCTGGTGTAAACGTATCTTACAATAAGTCTAACGCGTTCTTCACCTTTGAAAACACAAAGCTTATCTGCCGTTTGATAGATGCCAACTACCCTGACTACAACGCGGTAATACCTCAAAACAATCCGAACACCTTAGCTATCAACCGTCTTGAGTTGCAGAACGCTATGCGCCGTATCTCTATTTATTCTAACAAAACCACTTACCAGGTTGTGTTAACTATAGCCGGCAGCGAGCTGAAAATATCTGCTCAGGATTTGGATTTCAGCAACGAAGCTACCGAGCGCCTTACTTGCAACTACGAAGGCACCGATATCGAAATCGGTTTCAATGCCCGTTTCTTAATCGAAATGCTGGGTGTGCTCGATAGCGGCGAAATAGAAATAGAACTTTCTACCCCAACCCGTGCAGGTGTGCTTCGCCCTACCGAGAAAAACGATAACGAAGACCTGCTAATGCTGGTAATGCCGGTAATGATAAACAGCTAGGCCCCTAAAAGGGACTTAACAGCCAATACAACAGCCCTGAAGATATTTCTTTAGGGCTGTTGTATTTAAGTGCCCTTTAGGGGATTTAGGGGCGCATTCTTTATTTTGCAGGCATGAAGCAGTTAATTATTTGTGTCATTTCACTAGTCACTATTCACCACTCACTCTTTGCTCAGCCGGAGGCTGTTAAGATTACTACCAACCTCATAGCCCAGCGCAAATGGCAGCAGGCCAGCCATTATATCGATTCCATTATACGCAAGAACCCGAAAGATGTAGATGCCCTGATGATGAAGGGTAATGTGATATTGAACTGTGGCCTGGATACCACCCCACCTATGGAGTTTGTTACCGAAGATGATGCCACCATTTTTACAGGCAGTGTGCAGGAGCGGCCCAAACTATTAGCACAAAAAACAGTATATGCCGTAGAGCGTATCTGGCGCAAATGTCTGCAGCTTGATTCCAGCCGCGCTGATATACGCAAAGGGCTGTGCAGCATATACGCCATGGCCCTCATGCGCGATTCGTTGCAGGCAGAGATACCCCGCCTGATGAAGATTGAAAAAGACGATGGCGAACAGGCCTTCCGTATGTGCGAGTATGCCCGCAAGTTTAAAGAGCGCAACCGGTTTGATGAAGCCATGCTGGTATATCAATTTATTGCCAAACAATACCCCGCCCTGGCCGGTGTGCGCTGCGATATAGCCTCCGAATATTTCTATGCCGGTAAAATGAACGAGTCGCTCGCCTGGCTCGATTCTACGTACAATTTTAAAACCGTAGACGAAACCTCTTTTCTTAATGGTGCGTTTTTATATAGCCTGCTGGGCTATTCCGACGATGCACAAAATGTGCTGAACACGTACTCCAACATCTATAAGCGCAAGATGGATGGCTTCTACTTTGGCCTGCGCCAGTTTGCCGATACCACCAATAAGTACAAACAAACCCTGCGTAACTTTTGTAATGCTGTAGATAGCAACGCTTATTACGCCGAGTATTACACCGCGCAACGGGTATTAGCCGTTGGTGATTCCTTTACGGTTAAAAGCTATAAGGCACTGATAGACGATAAAACCATACCCGACTATTACAAACCCCTGATACACCTGCGGGCCCTGCGCCAGCTTATAGAGAACAGCTGCGAACCTTATCTGCTGTTTGGTATCCAGCAATCATCTATTAAAAACTTCTCATCGGCTGTTCAGTATTTAGAAGAAGTAGAGCACTGCCGCATGGAAGGCCCCCAGTTAGAATACTGGATGATGCACTATGCCTACGCACTGTACATGTTTGGCGATAAACCTAAAGCGGCCGATTACTTTAAGCCGTTACTGCAGTCTACCAACAATGTAACCAGCGAGGTGGCTAAATATTTCACAGCCGCTATAGCCAAGGCAGAAGGCAAAAGTGCAGAGGCCGATAAACTTTGGGGCGAACTCGATTCACCGGCTATCGATTCTAAGTATGCGATACTTGGCAGGTGGCAGCGCCAGGCTAAATGATAAAGTAAAATAACTACGGCTTGGTGGGGTGATGGTCGTCTTCCTCAATTTCGGTAACCCCGCCGCTCATCACAAACTTCATTACATCGCCCGAGCCTACATCGTTTAGTGGCTGTACCTGGTCGCGGTTTACTATAAATAAAGTACCCGACAGGTTATAACTCCAGGGGGCATACACGGCCACCTTATCTAATATATTTAACTCCGTAAGGTCGTTTTGGGTAATAAAGCCTATGCGGTATACACCCGAGTTTTTGCCAATTTCGAACATTACGGGCTTATCAAACTTCTTTTTCTTGCTGATAAAAGCGCCAAAAAAGTCTTTAACCGAAGAATAGATGTCTTTTATAACCGGCACCCGCTCCATCAATTCATCGAGTATGTGCAGCATAGGCTGGAAAAATACCAGCGACCCCACAAACCCAATAAAAGCGATAATAAAGAACATAGCAATAATGCCTATGCCCGGGTAGTAGAAATGAAAGATAAAGCGGAATACCCTCTCTATACTGGTGTCTATCAGGTTGAAAATATAGAACACCGCATATATGGTAAGAAACATAGGGGCAATAAGCAGCAACCCCTGTAAGAAGTAGGATACTATTTTACCAAAACCCGATTTAAACCAGGTACGTGTTTTGCCCATACAATTGTTTTGCGCGGCAAAAATAGCATTTACACTGCTTTTTAAGCTATACAGGCTTAATAAGAGGGGTGGACGAATGAAAACCCGCTAATACTTCCATAATTCGCCTGTATTTCTATATTTGCCGACCTTTTTAAACCCGTTTAACAACTAATAATTAAACAAATTCGATGGAAAACCTGATTTACATTTTACCCTTATTCGGGGTTATCGCATTGGTCTACATGGCCATACTTTCAAGCTGGGTAACCAAGCAGGATGCAGGCGATGCTAAGATGAGCGGCATTGCAAAAAACATTGCAGATGGTGCTATGGCTTTCTTAAAGGCAGAATACCGCATTCTGGCTATATATGTTGTATTGGCAGGTACTGCCCTTGGTATCCTTTCGCAGGTGCCTAAGGTAGCCGTACACTCAAGCATATTGATTGTAGTGGCCTTTATCATAGGTTGCTTCTTCTCGGCGCTGGCAGGTTTCTTAGGTATGCGCATAGCTACCAAGGCTAACGTGCGCACTACGCAGGCTGCTAAAACATCACTGGCCAAAGCACTTAAGGTGTCTTTTGGCGGTGGTACGGTAATGGGCCTGGGTGTTGCCGGTTTGGCGGTGCTTGGTCTTAGCACCTTGTTTATCTTCTTCTTCTTCCAGTTTATGGGTGGCAACTTTGCTACCGGTGGTGGCTACGATGGCATGACCAAGGTATTGGAAGTATTGGCTGGTTTCTCATTAGGTGCCGAGTCTATCGCACTTTTTGCCCGCGTAGGTGGTGGTATCTATACCAAAGCGGCTGACGTAGGCGCTGACCTTGTTGGTAAAGTAGAAGCCGGTATACCTGAAGATGATCCGCGTAACCCGGCTACCATTGCCGATAACGTAGGCGATAACGTAGGTGATGTTGCAGGTATGGGCGCCGATTTGTTCGGTTCTTATGTAGCAACTGTATTGGCTTCTATGGTGTTGGGTAACTACATCATCCGCGATAACGGTGGCAGCATAGCCGATAACTTTGGCGGCATTGGCCCTATCCTTTTACCTATCACCATTGCTGGTGTAGGTATCATTTGCTCTATTATAGGCAGCTGGTTTGTAAAAATATCTGAAACTGCTAAAAATGATGTTGACACAGTACAAGGCGCATTGAACAGAGGCAACAACTTATCTATGTTATTGGCCCTGGCAGCTTCTTTCGGTTTAATTAAACTGATGTTGCCTGATACTATCAAGATGAGCGCATTCAACGCAGGCGAGTTCAGCGTGCTTACCACATCATCATTAAACGTATTCTTTGCAGTATGTATTGGTATGGTAGTAGGTTACCTAATCTCTTACATTACTGAGTACTACACTGGCTTAGGTGGCAAACCGGTTCGCGATATCGTTCAGAAATCGGCTACCGGTGCAGCTACCAACATCATCGCCGGTTTAGGTACAGGTATGCTTTCTACAGCGTTCCCGGTTATCATTTTCGCAGCAGCTATCTGGGGCGCTTACGCTTTGGCTGGTTTCTATGGTGTAGGTATCGCCGCTTCGGCGATGATGGCTACTACCGCTATGCAATTAGCCGTTGACGCCTTCGGCCCTATTGCCGATAACGCAGGTGGTATCGCCGAAATGAGCGAATTGCCTAAAGAAGTTCGTGAAAAAACAGACGTGCTTGACTCAGTAGGTAACACTACTGCCGCTGTAGGTAAAGGTTTTGCAATTGCATCTGCGGCTTTAACTGCTCTTGCACTGTTTGCTGCTTATGTAACATTAACCGGTATCCATGGTATCAATATCTTCGATGCGAAGGTATTGGCTGCCTTGTTTATAGGTGGTATGATTCCGGTTGTATTCTCTGCCCTGGCTATGAACAGCGTGGGTAAAGCAGCTATGGATATGGTGAACGAAGTTCGCCGCCAGTTCCGCGAAATACCGGGTATATTAGAAGGTACCGGTAAGCCTGATTACGAAAAGTGTGTAGAGATATCTACCAAGGCAGCTCTGCGCGAAATGTTGTTACCGGGTGTTATCACTATCATTACTCCTATATTGGTAGGCGTAGGTATGGGTGCTGAGGCTCTGGGTGCTTATATGGCCGGTGTAACCGTTAGCGGTGTGTTGTGGGCTATTTTCCAGAACAATGCCGGTGGTGCATGGGATAATGCCAAAAAGTCTTTCGAAAAGGGTGTTGAGATAGAAGTGAACGGTAAGAAAGAAACTTTCTACAAGAAATCTGAACCGCACAAGGCTGCCGTAGTAGGCGATACTGTAGGCGATCCTTTCAAAGATACTTCAGGCCCGTCTATGAATATCCTTATCAAGCTTTCATCGCTGGTAGGTTTAACTATAGCCCCGCTAATCGCAGTTAATTCGCACGAAACTACTTCGATTTTAATGTGGGTTAAGAGCTTCTTTGTATAAGGAATAGCTTACCTGAATTTATAAGAAAGCGTCCCGCAGCAATGCGGGACGCTTTTGTTTTGTGCATAACTGCAAAACACGCTTTTAAGGGCCAAGGTATACCCACCCCAAAATGGTGTATACACCTTTAGCGCATAAGTAGTTTGGTTTGAACTGATTATAAAAAAGCGATGTAACCACCTTTGGGCAGGTTGTGTAACCACCCTGCGATTATTAAATATTAAGTATTTATTTAATAATAAAAGTTATTGAATTTGTTGACATGGGATGTTGAAGGTTTGAAGCATGCAAATTACTCCACTACCAGCTTTTTATACAAGCTACCCTCAGCAGTGCTGCACTCTACAAAGTAGAGCCCGGATGGTAAGGCCGGGAGTTTAATTTGCTTGCTGTGTTCTCCTTCTGAAAGTAAACCCAAATAGGTTACCGGCGATACACTGCGGCCATGCAAATCGAGCAGGCGGACCGAGAATTTATCAGTTTGCTTTACCTGCATGTGCATAGTGAAATCTTCTTTAGCCGGATTAGGGAAAATATCGATAGCAGCGATGGAGGAGAGTTCGTTGATTGAACCGCAATAGCCTACATAGTTGCAGGTATCCTGATATTGAAAACAGGATACACTTTGAGCAAAAGCCATTGCACAAGCGGCATAAAATTCAAGACTTTCATGCTCGTAACAAATAAGGATCTGACCGGATATAGTGGGGGAATATTCCTGGCAGTTAAATTGCCCACCAAAACCGTTGCCAAAATAATTGTACGGATAAAGTAATTCAAACAGTGTGCCGACACCTTCCACCCAACTGAACGGATAGTAATACGGGTCAGAAATATTATTTAGAAAAAATTGTCTTTTGGGAGTGTTTGTATGCTCGATATTGAATGGACGAATTGAATCGAGCCGGTACCAACCTGTTTCGAATAAATTACCATTTTCAAAATGCAGGAAAATAGTGTCTCCCGGTTTCATGCTAAAATCATATAGTAGAATTTCGGTGGAATTTTCAGCCCGTAAGAAATATATTTTCCCGGAGTCTACAATTTCCCGAATAAAACCAATCACACAATTTTGTAATGGTACCTGGCTATGATTTTGACCCCATAAAGTTTTGTAACTTTTGTCGCTGATGATTGTATCAATACCAGTAAACTCTATAGAATTTTGAAATACCCACGAATTTCCGGAGCCGCAGGTATTATCTCGCGAATTTATAGGCGTCGTAGGTAAAATAGCCGACATGTTGCCCGTATAATGCCAGATATTAATTGAATCGAGCAAGTGGACGTAGCTGACGTTTTCGGCGATAACATCAAAGCAGGTATCATAGGTGCAGAGATAGAAATCGTTGATTACACTTAAGCAAACGGAATGTGTGCCTGCGGTATCAAAATGATAATTGATAAGGCTGGCGGTTGAGTCTTGTGAAATGGTATCGCCGCCAATAACCCATACATAGTGCTGGTAAGACGAAATGCTGCCAGCCGCTGTAAAGGTATAGTTGCCTAAGCGGCCAGGTGTAACACTAACACTTGCGGTGCATGTGGTACTTATGGCAACACTATCAGTTTCGGCGCAGCCACCGGCATCGGTTATGGTTACATAATACCAGTCGCCCTGCAGGTTATTTCTTACACTATCGGTATCGCCATCGTTCCAGGCAAATGTAAAAGGCGCTTGGCCACCCAGCATGTTAATGCTGATGGACCCATCATTTCCATTTAAGGCATCGGTTTTATTAATGGTGTATACCGAGCAGATGGTATCAGCAGTGGCATTTACGGGATAGCAACCCGCTGTGGGTGTTTGGTACGCGCCCAGCCCTCTAAAGCAAAGGTATACCGCGCCGGTGTCCTGCAAATGCAGGCCGCTT
>DATGXP010000512.1:0-3229 GCA_035298845.1 Chitinophagales bacterium | reverse complement strand
GGGCGCCAATGTTTACGTTAACCGATACTTGTGCATTGGCAGATAGACCCATAAACATTATAAATGCGAGGGCCGTTATTTGAAACATCTTTTTCATTTGTTGTGGTTTATCAGATGATTTAAGGCAGATTCCATGCCAGTAATTTTAGTTGGTTAACCAACAGGCAATTATTTAATATTGTTATACCATGCACCTGGATAACGACAAACTAAAACAGACTATATTTTTAATTGCGCTATTTGCGCTCGCCGGGTTTTTATTCTGGCTGTTGTGGGGTTTTGTAAACGCCTTTTTAGGTTCGGTGGTGTTTTATGTATTGCTGCGCCGGCCTCTTTTTTACCTTACCGAAAAAGCAAAGCGCAAATGGCCTAAAGCACTGGCTATAGTAATGTTGATGTTTGCCTCATTTGTAGTGTTGGTACTACCTATCATTTTAATATCGCTGATGCTATCGGGCAAAATAACCTACCTGATAAGCCATTATGAAGATATATTGCTACTGGCACAACGCTGGAACGGCACTGCGCAGCAATACTTTGGTGTAGACCTGCTATCGCCGGAAACCGTAGGTAAACTGACCACCCTTGCGGCCAATGTAATACCTGGCTTTTTGTCGGCTACTGTGGGTGCTGTGGTAGATATATTTATCCTGTACTTCGTACTCTACTTTATGTTGGCCAGCGCTCGCAAATTCGAAAGCTATGTGCGCGACAATCTGCCTTTTACGGCCGAGAACAATCATTTGTTGCTTACCGAGCTTCGGATACAAACAGTATCTAACGCTATAGGTATACCGGTGCTGGCCATACTGCAGGCGTTTACGGCATTTGCCGGCTATTACTTTTTGGGGGTAGACGAACCTTTATTCTGGGCGGTGGTTACCGGTTTAATGAGCATGCTGCCAGTAGTAGGTACCACTATTGTTTGGGTGCCTTTGGCTATTGTTTTGTATGCGGGTGGCAAACACTGGCAGGGGCTTGTGCTGGCTGGTTACGGCGCACTTATCATTACCAATATAGATAACGTACTACGCTTTATGATGCAGAAAAAGCTGGGCGACATTCACCCGCTAATAACCTTTTTTGGTGTGCTGATTGGGTTACCGCTTTTTGGTTTTGTAGGCATCATCTTCGGCCCTCTGCTTATATCGTACTTTATATTGCTGGTAAAAATTTACCGCAACGAGCATTACGAGGAGCGCGGGAAGATTATTGTAGAAAAATCAGCGACCTAGATATTCTTTCAACGCCTCATACTTCGCCTCTATCATTACACTTTTCTTTTTCTGCATAAGCAGGTATTGCATGCTTTCGGGAAACTCAAGGTGCTTACCGGTTGCCTTTTCTACCACATCACTGAACTTAACCGGGTGTGCGGTTTCGAGGATAAACCCTTTGGAGTTAGCTGGTAGATATTTTTCGAGTGCTGCAAACGCCACCGCACCATGTGGGTCGAGGGTGTATTTGTAATCTTTGTATACACGCGCGATACTTGCTGCGGTTTCTGCATCGCTGATAGAATAGCTGCTGATAAAATTTTTGATGCGGTGGTAATCGTTACCGAATAACTCGAGTATACGCACAAAGTTGCTCGGATTACCTACATCCATCGCGTTAGAGATGGTGGCTATTGCAGGCTTAGGCGTAAGCGCACCGGTTTCCAGGTATTGGGTAAACTCATCGTTGCTATTACATGCCGCTACAAAATGCTTAACCGGCAAACCGGATACAGCAGCGAGCAACCCGGCGCAGATGTTTCCAAAGTTGCCGCTGGGTACACATACTACCGGTGGCTCTTCGCCCTGCCATTGTTGCAGGGCATAGAAATAGTAAAACTGTTGCGGCAGCCAGCGCGCTACGTTAATGGAGTTAGCCGATGTAAGAAATAGGTTGCTGTTTAATTCTGCATCGGTAAAGGCTTGTTTAACCATGGCCTGGCAATCATCAAATGTGCCGTTTACTTCCAGCGCGGTAATGTTTTGTCCGAGCGTGGTGAGTTGCAACTCCTGTATTTTGCTCACCTTGCCCGAGGGGTAGAGAATAACCACATCCACACCATCTACCCCTAAAAAGCCATTGGCTACGGCACTGCCGGTATCGCCACTCGTAGCTACCAGCACCGTTACTTTGCGGCTATCGGTTTTAGAGAAGTGACCCAGGCAACGGCTCATAAACCGTGCGCCAACATCTTTAAATGCCAGTGTGGGTCCATGAAATAATTCGAGCGAAGAAATGTTTTCTGTAACTTTTACCAGAGGGAAATCAAAGTTGACAGTGTGTTCACATATTTCGAAGAGATCATTTTCTGCAATTACCTCTCCTACATACGGACGGATAACCTCAAAAGCCATCTGCGCTTTAGATTTGCTTTTGAATGATTTTAAAAACTCCTTTGTAAGCGTTGGAATACTTTCGGGAAAGTATAAACCCTTATCCGGTGCCTGTCCCTGTATAGTCGCTTCGCGGAAATTTACCTTCGGCGATTGTTTATTTGTGCTGTGGTATAACATCTTGGAAATGGACTGTTGGAATAATGGATGATTGGAAAGAATAACTACAAGCCTTCTCGCACTTTTACGCCTTCACTATTAACGGTTGTTACGTGGGTGTGGTAATCAACCCCAATTTTTTCATACACATGTCGCATAGCTTGTTCTACTGCTTTTGCTGTTCCTTCATCTTTGCTGAGCATAAATACCGAAGGGCCAGAGCCGGATATACCGCCGCCCAGTGCACCGGCTTCTTTGCTTTGCTTTTTCAGTTCATCAAAGCCCGGAATAAGCATGCTGCGTACCGGTTCTATTAAAACATCTACCAGCGAGCGCCCTATTAAATCATAATCCTGTTTCATAAGGCCGGTAACTAATCCGGCTACATTGGCCCATTGTGTAATCGCATCTTTCAGTAGTATCTGCTTCTTAAGTATTTGTCTCGCATCAGATGTTTTTACTTCTATCTGCGGGTGAATAACCGTTACATACAAGGGTGGAAAGTTAAGCGGTATAATATCCAGCGGTTCGCTGCTGCGGATTAGTGTAACACCGCCGTAAATACAGGGTGCTATGTTATCGGCATGGCGAGAGCCCGATGCTACCTGCTCGCCATACGTGGCAAAGTTTACCAACTTCAATTTACTAAACCGGTTTCCCAGCAAATGATTTGCGCCTACAACTGCGCCAGCGGCACTTGCCGCGCTGCTACCAATACCGCTACCGGGCATAATCATCTT
>DATGXP010000511.1:0-3776 GCA_035298845.1 Chitinophagales bacterium | reverse complement strand
TTCGGTTTCGTTACCGGTGCTATCAAGAGTAGGCTGCGTTTGCATAATAGTAGCAACAGGCTTAAACGCCACATTAAAGTAGATATCCATACCGTTGCTGATTCCGCCCTGTATGCCTCCCGAGTTATTGGTATGCGTGATGGTTTTGCCATCGGCATCCTTCTCAAAAATATCGTTGTGCTCACTGCCGTTTAAGCGTGTGCCGGCAAAGCCGCTGCCGTATTCAAACCCATGCACGGCGTTAATGCTAAGCATGGCTTTACCAAGTTCGGCGTGTAGTTTATCAAACACCGGTTCGCCAAGGCCTACCGGTGTGCCGGTTATTACACAGGTAACAATGCCACCCACCGTATCACCTTTTGCTTTGGTATCCTGTATTAATTCAATCATCCGGTTGGCGGTTTCCTCATCGGGGCAGCGCACTATATTGTTTTCGGTTTTGCATAAATCCAGTTGGGTGTAACCTTTCTCTACCGATAGTTTACCTACCGAGGATACATAAGCGCTTATCTCAATACCTGCTTTCTTCAAAAGCTGTTTGGCTATAGCACCGGCAATTACACGGGCTGCTGTCTCCCGCGCGCTGGCGCGGCCACCGCCGCGGTAATCGCGTATGCCGTATTTGGCATCGTAGGTATAGTCGGCATGGCTGGGGCGGTAAGCATCTTTTATATGCGTGTAGTCCTCCGGCTTATGGTCTTCATTCTTTATGGTAATGGCAATAGGCGAACCCAATGTTTTACCTTCAAAAATGCCTGAAAGGATTTCAAACGTATCGCTCTCTTTGCGCTGGGTGGTTATGGCCGATTGCCCCGGCTTGCGGCGGTCAAGTTCACTCTGAATAAAATCTAAATCAATCTCTAAACCAGCCGGGCAGCCGTCTATCACTACGCCTATAGCCTTGCCGTGGCTTTCGCCAAAGGTGGTAATGCGAAAAATTTCTCCAAAGCTGTTGCCGGGCATGTTAGTATTTCAGATTTCTAATGTCGAATTTCGGATTTAATATCACAATATGAAATCCGTTTTAATCACCAACATCAAATCACTGGTGGGTATTCGCTCTACAGACCAAAAACTGGTGCGCGGTGCAGACATGAAAACCCTGCCATCGATAGAGAATGCTTTTGTGTTGATTGAAGATGGATTGATAAAGGATTTTGGCCCCATGGTTAACGCCCCTGAGCAGGCTGACGAGGTTATAGACGCGACCGGTAAACTGGTGTTGCCTGCCTGGTGCGATTCGCACACGCACATAGTGTATGCCGGCAGCCGCGAGGTCGAGTTTGTAGATAAGATTAATGGCCTGACTTATGAAGAAATAGCTGCCCGCGGTGGTGGCATACTAAACTCTGCACAGCGCCTGGCCAATGCCAGCGAAGAAGAGCTTTTTGATAGTGCCTGGCAGCGGCTGGAGGAGATGCAAAGCCTAGGTACTGGCGCCGTAGAAATTAAAAGCGGTTACGGGTTAAGTTATGAAGCTGAATTGAAGATGCTGCGCGTTATCCGCAAACTGAAGGAAAAATCGAAGCTGAGTATCAAAGCAACATTTTTAGGTGCGCATGCCTATCCGGCGCAGTTTAAAACTGATCACGAGGGGTATTTGAAATTGCTGTTAGAGGAACTGCTACCTACAATAGCCAGCGAGGGTCTTGCCGATTTTATAGATGTGTTTTGCGAAGAGAATTATTTCAGCCCTACAGAAACTGACCGCATACTGGCCGCGGGCGTTAAACATGGTTTAAAGCCCAAGGTGCATGTTAACCAGTTTAATGTGCTGGGTGGGGTAGGTGTGTGCGTTAAAAACAGCGCTCTAAGTGTAGACCACCTGGAGCATATATCTGACGAAGATATAGCCGCGCTACGCGGGTCGGCTACTATGCCGGTGGCGCTGCCGGGCTGCTCGCTGTTTATTAAAATACCCTACACGCTCGCCCGCAAAATTATAGATGCCGGCCTGCCGCTGGCGCTTGCTACCGATTTTAACCCCGGCTCGGCGCCCTCGGGCAATATGAACCTGGTAAACTCGCTGGCCTGCATAAACATGGGCATGGCGCCTGAAGAAGTTATAAATGCCTCTACCCTGAATGGCGCCTACGCTATGGATGTGGCCAATACCTTGGGCTCAATTACGATTGGCAAAAGGGCGAATATTATCATTACCCGCCCGGTTAATTCGCTGGCTATGTTACCCTATTCTTTCGGCAGTAACCCGGTAGAAAGGGTAATTATGGATGGAAGATAGTTTTGAGGCTAATTTTTAAAAATGCGTTGAATCCGCGGAATCCATTATTTTTATCAGTGTAATCAACAAAGGATTTTATATCTTTGTGAAACTTAATTATTAAACTAAACAACAAAAAATTTGGCCTTAGTAAATCGTCCGTACAATCCGCGCTTTGGCGGCAGAGCGCCCTTCAAAAAAGAAGCCGAGCATAACATCAACGAAAAAATACGCGCCGTAGAGGTGCGACTGGTTGGCGAAAACATTACACCCGGTGTATATGGTACCAAACAGGCCATAGATATGGCAATAGAACAAGGCCTTGACCTTGTTGAGATTTCTCCCAACGCTGTTCCACCGGTTTGCAAAATTGTAGACTACAATAAATTCCTTTACGAGAAGAAGAGAAAGGAGAAAGAAATTAAAGCACATGCCAAAAAGGTAGAGGTGAAAGAAATTCGCTTTACACCCAATACCGATGACCATGATGTGGAATTTAAAGCCAAGCATGCCGAAAGCTTTTTGAAAGAAGGTAACAAGGTGCGCACTTTTGTAATGTTCAAGGGCCGTGCCATCGTGTTTAAAGAGCGCGGTGAGCTTCTACTGCTTCAGTTTGCCGACAGGCTTAAAGATTTTGCTACCGTAGAGCAGTTACCTGCCCTGGAAGGCAAGAAGATGTTTATGACCCTGGCCCCTAAAAGCAAAAACAAAAGCAAGGAAGGCAAAAGCTAGGCCCAAGAGCTTAGAGCCCAGAATTCAGATAATACAAGAGCCCCGGCAATTGCCGGGGCTCTTGTATTTATGGCTTTTAGATTTCCCTCCTTCGCCGCAACCCGGCGGTATTTAAGGCGTGAAGCTTATGGTCAAACTAAAAATTGAAAATCCCCGCCATTGCTGGCTAGGGATTTTCTGGAACCGAGATTGAAGGACTCTTTATAAGCAAACCGTTTCGGTAGTAGTTTGCTCTTGATATCTTAGTGTATTTGTGTTTCTATAATTCTGATTTTAGTGGATATAGGCCATTAATAAATGCGGGCTGGTACTTTCTTTTAGCTGGCGGATACATTTTTCTTTTATCTGCCTAACACGCTCGCGGGTCAGGTTAAATTTTTCGCCTATCTCTTCTAGAGTCATAGGGTGTTTGCCGTTAAGGCCGAAGTAGCTGCTTATTATTTCCGATTCTCTTTCGCTTAATTGGGCAAGTGCCTCGTTTAGCTGGCTCTCTACATTCTTCTGCATCAACTCATCTTCCGGTGATACATCTGTTTTGTCGTATAGCGTATCGCTAAGTGTGCCGCCCCCCTCTTCCAGGCTACCGAATTTAGAGTCGGTAGATAAGGTAACTGTGTTTACCCGGAAATACTCGTCAATTTCTTCTTTGGTCATGCCCAGCATTTCCATCAGTTCTTCTACATCCGGTTCGCGCTGGTATTCCTGTTCAAAATTCTGGAATGCTTTGGTTATTTTGGTGTAGGCGCCAATTTTGGCTACCGGCAGGCGGATAATACGGCTCTGCTCTACTACTGCCTGCATAATGGCTTGGCGAACCCACCAT
>DATGXP010000510.1:0-4123 GCA_035298845.1 Chitinophagales bacterium | reverse complement strand
AAAATCAAAAATGAAAGTATCTGTTTCATATGCTCATAACGGGGCTATGTGGCAATTGGTTGCCTGCCCGGTGCATTTATAAGGCTACTCGGTTCTCTTAAAAGTTCCCAGCAGTGCTACAAACGAAACCAGCGACCAGGTTCCTTCCAGTATTATAAAGGGTTTGTAGTCTATCATTACCGATGCCAGGCAGGCCAGCCCGGCACCCACAAAGTTCATGGTGAGGTAAATCCGCTTTTTGTAATCGTTGATTTTGATAAGGTTAAGCAGGTAGGCCAATAGCAATATGGCTACGCCCGAAAAACCGGTAATATCCGAATGGCTCATTACCTACTCTATCGATGTTTCCGTCCATTCGTTGAACAGCTCATTAATAAAGATGTTCTCTTCGGCGGTTATGCGCTTATCGGCTTTGGCTAGCTGTATGGCGTAATCTATCAGGTCTATACGCTCTTCCTCCGTGCTGTCTTCATAAAAATCAGTCATGCACTTTTGAAAGTGTATCATGTAGTCATCGGGGTTCAGTTTGCTAAGCAACTCTGTTTCCTTATCTAAATTTACACGTAGCGGAAACTCCTTCTCCAGCCACTTCTCAATTATCAGGTCCTCGTTCACGTTAAACTTTCCATCAACTGCAGAAAGTATCATCAAAATATGGTATCCGGCTATAGGCTTATTCTTCTTCATACGGTGGCGTTTTATTGCCTTATAAATTTAAATTAATTTTTCATTGCCGCTTGTTTAAGCCACGAAATATTTTGGACCTCCACAGCGTTTATTTATCGCTCCCAAATCAACAACAGGTGCGCAAACTACCAACCCTCAGTTACTCACACAATGTGTTATTTAATACAGTTTTTAATAGCTCTATTCTTTTACTTTCGCGCCAGTAATTATGCTTAACCAGATACCTGTAAATGCATTCCGTCTTTTGTTGCTGCTACTGGCGCAGATATTGATTTTCAGCAATATCAATTTCAGTTCGTTTGTAAACCCGTATGTGTTTCCGCTGTTTGTGTTGCTGTTGCCTTTCGAAACACCCCGCTGGTTGTTAATGCTCATAGGTTTTGGTGCCGGTTTATTGCTCGATATATTTATGGGCTCTATAGGCATGCATGCTGCAGCCTGCCTGTTGGTGGCTTACCTGCGCCCTTTTTTAATTAACATAATTACACCCAAAGGCACCGAGTTTGAAATAAGCCCCAATGTATACGCGCAGGGAGTTACCTGGTTTATAGTATATCTTGGTATTACTATGCTGCTATACCTGGGCTTTTATTTTTTGGTAGAGGCGGCCACCTTCCTCAATTTTTTCTTATTACTGGTTAAAATTTTGGTTAGCACCCTTGTTTCTATCATCTTTATGCTGATTTTTCTCTTCCTGTTTTCATCAAAGAAGAAAAGGAGATTCGTTTAAACTGCAACCTGCCATTTATTTGTGACTAAAGATTTATTTAAAAATCGATACCAGGTTATCCGGATAATTATTGTGGTATTTGCCGCAATTTTTATGGTGCGGCTTTTCTTTTTGCAGGTAATAAGCACCAAATACGAAGCATTGGCTAAAGACAATGCCATTAAAGAGCTGGATGTATACCCTACCCGCGGTATGATTTACGATCGTACAGGCGAGTTGATTGTATTTAATGAGGCCATTTACGATTTGATGGTAACGCCCAGCGAAACCAAAAAAGCAAAGGGGTTTGATACGCTTAAAATGTGTGAGCTGCTGGGCATTACTAAAGAAGATGTGCTGGAGCGGTTTGAGAAAATGAAAAAGCAAAAGGGCTACCAGCGCGTGCCCAATGTGTTTGCCAAACAGATGTCGCTAAAAGATTACTCGCGCCTGCAGGAGTATATGTATCTGTTCCCCGGTTTTTACGGACAGGTGCGTACCATCCGTAAATATCCTCATCGTGTAGCAGCTACCATACTGGGCGATATTGGTGAAGTAGACGAAAAGCAGATTGCGGCCTCTAACGATTATTACAAGCCCGGCGACTATGTGGGCAAAAGCGGTATAGAGAAAGTATATGAGAAAGAGCTGGGCGGCAAGCGGGGTAAAAAGTTTTCATTTTTTGATGTAAACGGCCGCGATGTGGGCAGTTTTGGCAATGGGGAGTATGATACCCTGGCCATATCCGGCGATAATGTAATTACCACCCTTAATATTAAACTACAGGAGTATGCCGAAAAACTGATGGCTAACAAGAAGGGCAGTGTGGTAGCTATTGAGCCGGAAACCGGTGAAATACTGGCACTGGTAAGCAGCCCCGGCTACGACCCTAATTTATTATGCGGTGCAGTGCGTGGCAAAAATTTCAATGCACTTCTAACCGACTCGCTGCTGCCGTTGTACTCGCGGCCTACACTGGCAACCTATCCGCCGGGTTCGGCATTTAAACCGGTAGTGGCTTTAATAGCCCTTAATGAAGGGGTGCAGCCGGCTAATCATTTTCTGCCTTGTAACGGTGCTTATACCATAAGTGGTGTTACGGTGCATTGCTCGCACCATCACCCATCGCCGGGCGATGTGCAATACGCCATGGCACAAAGCTGCAACCCTTACTTTGTTCAAACTTTTCGCAATACTCTTGATAACGGCGCTTATAAGAATACCGCCGAAGCTTACGACAAATGGAAACGATACTGCAATAGTTTTGGACTGGGAACTAAAACCGGTGTAGACCTGCCTAGTGAGGTGGGTGGCAATATCCCATCGGTAAAATATTACGATAAAATTTATGGTGCCCACCGCTGGCGTTTTGCTACCATTATATCATTAGGTATTGGCCAGGGCGAAATATTGGTAACACCCATACAAATGGCTAACCTGTATGCGTGCATAGCCAACATGGGCTATTACATTACACCACACATAGTAAAAAAGATAACCGACCCCGTAACCAACAAAGATGTAACGCACAAGTACGAGCGCCACCAGTGCATGGTAGAGAAACAGTGGTTTGTACCGGTTAACGAAGGCTTGTTTCAGGTTGTAGAGGCCGGTACTGCGCGTTCGGCAAGGTGCGAGGGAATAACCTTGTGCGGCAAAACGGGTACCGCCCAAAACCCGCACGGCGATAACCACAGTATGTTTGCCGGCTTTGCGCCTAAAGACAATGCTAAAATTGCCATAGCTGTAGTGGTAGAAAACGGGGGCTATGGCTCCGATTTTGCGGCACCTATTGCCAGCTTAATGGTAGAGAAATATTTGAACGATACTATACAGACCAAGAGAATACCGCTACAGGAAAAAATGTTTAACAGCAACCTGCTACACAAGTATGGCGTGCAGACAAATAAGAGCGCTGGCTTAAGTACAGAAGCAGTAGAGTAGGATGATTATTTATTAGTGATGGTTGATAAAGCAGGGAGAGTAATTTGTAAGGTAAAATAGTAGAAACAAATAGGTTATTGGGTTTTAATAATCAGTAATCGTTAATCAATAAGCAATTGAAAAGGCAGGAATCGCTTACCGGGAAATTTGACTGGCTAACAGTAATAATGTATGCTGTGCTTACTATATGCGGCTGGTTCATTATTTACTCGGCATCGGCAGGCGGCAGCGAGAAAAGTATTTTCGATTCTTCAATTCCCAGCGGTAAGCAGTTTCAGTGGATGATAGCCAGCGTAATCATTGCCTTTGTAATACTACTGATGGATTCACGACTATACGTAACTCTTTCCTATCCCATTTTCGCAGTGGTGTTGCTCTTAATATTCCTGGTAATGGTAGTAGGCGATTCCAGTCACGGACAAAAGAACTGGCTAAACCTGGGGGCGTTTAAAGTGCAGCCATCAGAGTTTGCCAAGTTTGGTGTAAGCCTCGGGCTTGCCAAATACATGAGCGGGCTGAGTGTAGACATACGCAAGTGGAAAGACAAATGGAAAGCCTTTGCCTGGATTGTGATACCCATGGGCATAGTTTTAATACAGGGCGATGCCGGTTCGGCTATTGTGTTCCTCGCACTGGCACTGGTGCTGTTTCGCGAGGGGCTTGAGTCATACTTTCTTATTATAGGGGCATCAGTAGCAGTATTAGGGGTATTGGCCTTATTGTTTTCAAAGTATATACTGGTAGGTGTGCTTTTCGGAATTGCCTTGCTCATCATTTATTTTT
>DATGXP010000509.1:0-1861 GCA_035298845.1 Chitinophagales bacterium | reverse complement strand
GCTACTACCAGCAATGTAAGCTGTGCAGGTGGCAGCAACGGTAACATCGCTTTATCTGTAACCGGTGGCACTGCACCGTATAGCTACAACTGGTTTGAAGAAAGCGGCACGCCTAACCTGTTTAACCTGGTAGCAGGCACTTACACCGTACGTGTAGAAGATAACAACGGCTGCAACACTACCGCCAGCTACACTATTACCCAACCGGCCAGTCCGCTTATAGTAAACGGTGTAGTGGTAGATGCCTCTTCATCTTCCAGCAACGACGGCGCGGTTACCATTACTGTAACCGGTGGCGAAAACCCTTACACCTATAACTGGTCTAACGGGGCCACTACCCGCGATATTTCTGAGTTGGCACCCGGCTCATACTCGGTTAACGTAACCGATGATAACGGCTGTATCACCACCGGTATATTTATGGTGGGCAACGCCACAGGCCTTGCACAACTTGGCAACAGCGGAGTATCGGTAGCCCTGTACCCTAACCCGGCTACAGATGTTACTACAATAGAAGTAAGCAATTACACTATCAGCCACATACGCATAATGAATATGAACGGACAGCTGGTTACCGAGTGGGCCCCTAATGCCGCTAAGATTACCATAAGCACAAACGAAATGTCTGCCGGTGTTTACTTCATTAAAGTATTGGTTAACGGACAATCACTGGTTAAAAAACTAACCGTAAGCAAGTAATCTGTTTTATTTAGGGTATGCATAATACCTGTAAGCAAAGCGCCTTCTGTAACAGGAAGGCGCTTTTGTTATATATAGAATCTGCCTTAGGCCCCTACACTCTGCCATGCATCGCTCAGCGATACATCCTCCTGCGCGGCATCAAAAACCGACTGTCCGTTTCTTATTACCAGTATCTGCGGCGATTGGTGCTGCACACCGTAGCGGGTGGCTATCTGGTTGCTTACATCGCGGTAGTTCAGCAGGTCTAAATAATAAATATCAAAATCGGTGCGGTTGGTTTGGCGCAGGTCAGCATCTAAACCTCTTTTGGCCATGCTGCTAACCGAGCACCGCGTGCTGTGCTTAAATATAATCTGCACACGGCTGTGCGATAGGGTGTCTATCTCATTTAGCTGCGCTATGTTGTTCAGTGTTTTAAAATCGGCCATTGGTTGTGCATGTATTAAGTGAGGGCAAATATAGCAAGGCGTAGCGGGCGCTTTGCTAAAGGAGGACGAGTTTGGTGCCCGACTTCCGAAGTTTTACAAATCGAAAGTCTTCAAGCATTTATAAGCTGGCCACTTCAGCCTTGGCAGCCTCAAACTCCTGCACTATCTCCTGCACTATTTCGCCGGCGGGTTTTATGGTTTTTACAAAGGAGGCTATCTGGCCTATCTCTAATTCGCCCTCAGCCATGTCGCCCTCGTACATACCCTTTTTGGCGCGGGCACGGCCCAGTATCTCTTCCAGTTCGGCTTTGGTAGCGCCGCGGTCTTCTGCTTCTTGTATGCGTTTCTGAAAGTCGTTTTTGATAAGGCGCACCGGTACTACTTTTTTCATGCTGAGCATGGTGTCGCCCTCCTGCATGTTAATGATGGTATCTTTAAAGTTCTGGTGGCCGCTACTCTCGGTGCTGGCTACAAAGCGGGTGCCTATCTGCACGCCTTCGGCGCCCAGCACCATAGCGGCCAACATGCCCCTACCGGTGGCAATACCACCGGCGGCTATTAGCGGCAGGGTGGTGGCGGCGCGCACCTGTGGTATAAGCACCAGGGTGGTAGTCTCTTCGCGCCCATTGTGCCCACCGGCCTCGAAGCCCTCGCACACTACGGCATCGCAGCCGGCCTCCTCTACCTTGCGCGCAAACTTACCCGACGATACCACATGCACTACTTTAATA
>DATGXP010000508.1:0-2438 GCA_035298845.1 Chitinophagales bacterium | reverse complement strand
GGTTTCCTGGATAAGAGCCGCGATATCAGCTTCGAGAATATGAAGCGTGCTATTATCTACGGTTCGGCTATGGCTTCTTTCTGCGTAGAGAAATTTGGCGCCGAAAGATTGCGCAACCTAACGCAGCACGATATAGAAGACCGCGTGAAAGATTTTATCGACCTGGTACAGTTTGATATAGTGTTGGAAGATTAACAGCAAGCTATTTTATTAATTAAAAACAGCGCCCGCAAACAATTTGGTTGCGGGCGCTGTTTTTACATAGAGGCACCAAATGCACGGCGCGAATTTTTCGCATTTTATTTTTAATAATATATTCAGGTGCGCCAATAGAAATAGCTTATTTTGCACATCATTTTTTAAATACGATCAATCCCTATCCATGAAAAAAGTTTTCTTAGCCGTAATGTTTTCTGCTACTGTTTTTGCCGGCAATGCAGCGGTAGTAGATAGCCTTTATTACCTGTTTTCACTTACTAAAACACAATTAGACTCTACATTGGAGGCAAACGGTGTGCCCTCTGCATTTGTAGGTACTATTTACGATATAGATGTTTACAAGGTGCGTTATTTTACCCCAACGCTAGACTCCAGCACTATCTTCGCTACCGGGTTATTAACCGTACCTACTAACACCAATTGCAGGCTGCCATTAAGTAGTTTTGGCCACGGCACTACCAGTACCAGAGAGGGGGTACCCTCGCGCGCCAATGGCGGCGAAGCCATGATTAGCATGGTGTTTGCCTCGCTGGGTTATGTCTCTACAGCACCCGATTACATAGGCCTGGGCGATGCGCCTGCTGGGTTGTTACACCCCTACCAGGATGCTCGTACCGAAGCCAGTGCTACCATTGACTTGTTGCGTGCTGCACGCGAACTGGCACCACAACTAAACTACAGATTAAATGGACAGGTTTTTTTAAGTGGCTACTCGCAGGGTGGGCATACGGCTATGGCTACACATATGATGATGCAAAGCCAGTTGCCCAACGAGTTTACCGTAACCGCATCGGTGCCTATGAGTGGCCCTTATGATTTATCGGGGGTAATGGTAGATGTAATGCTTTCTGATTCTGATTATGCTGTACCGGGCTATCTGCCTTACCTGGTGTTTGGCTGGAACCAGCGCTATAATTTTTACAGCAGCCCATCGGAGTATTTAAGGTCACCTTACGATGTTACGCTGCCGCCACTGTTTGATGGTACGCATGGTATGGGTGAGATAAATGCAGCTATGCCGTCGGTGCCCAAGCTTATTTTTAAACAGGAGATGATAGACTCGTTTACTAATAACCTTAACCACCCCTTCAGGCAGGCACTAAAAGATAACGATGTATACGACTGGAAACCAGAGTGCCCGGTGCAGATTGTTTTTTGCCGTGCCGACGAGGAGGTAAATCCGCGTAATGCGCTTACACTACTTAATTCTTTTAAAGCAAAAGGAGCCACCAATGTAGACACCATATGCGCCAGCGAAACCCTGCCTCACTTTCAGTGCGCGCAGTATGCTGTTTTGGCAATGAAGTCTTTTGTTACACCATTTCAAAATGCAGATAGCTGCGCTACAGTGGGTGTAAACGATATACAAGAAAAACGTTTTAGCATGTACCCTAATCCGGCTAACGACATCTTAAATTTGGGCTTTGAAGAAGATGCTTACGCAGAAAAGGTAATGGCCGTGAATGCGTTAGGTCAGACACTTATTCTACCTTTCACTTTATCAACTTACCAGGCACAGGTAGATATTAAAGCCTTACCGGCCGGTATTTACATTTTAAAGGTAGCACGCGATGGAAAAGAGGTTTCTGCCGGCAAGTTTATGAAACTGTAAATAGCACCCTTCAGCTTTCATTATACTCAGTTGTAGTTAACGACATCTCGTATAATTTTTCTACTGATTGCGTTTTGAGCGCTATTAGTATTTCCGACTCTTTTATAAGGCACAGCTTTATTAGCATAGCCCTTTTTTGTTTGCTTTCGGGCCATTTGGCCACTACCTGTTTTAGCTTATTGCTGCATATTGCTATTAGCCCGTTTTTGTCTTCCTCCAGCATGGTTTCGCGCATAATATATGCCTGCAAGCGGTTTAAAGCATAATCAACCAACTCTGCTGAGCTCTGGTTCATCATACCTTCCAGGTTTGCGGTATGTGTGTCAGCATCCTGCATCCAGCCTTTAATTACCGATAAGTAGTATTCATAGTGCGCTTTGTTGCTGCGTTGTAAAGGTGTTTCGGATGGGAGCGGAGGCTGCTGTGTAAGCAGGTTGTAAATGTTATGCAATGTTTCTGCCGGTAAGTTGTATACAGCATGCTGCAGGGGCGTCCATACTTTGTGAAAACAAATGTTAGCGCCAATGCTGTTGCAGTAGTGCACAAAATCGGGCATTTCGAGTACGTTGTCGCGCATTACGCACATAGCAATTAAAAGAGGCCGGTT
>DATGXP010000507.1:0-2190 GCA_035298845.1 Chitinophagales bacterium | reverse complement strand
TGAAGCACTGGACCATCATCGCCACTTTCTACGCAACCGCGCTCCCCTGCTCATCGAACATCTTGTTGTAAAAAGCAATTTCGGCACTTATGTAAGTGGTTTCGGTACGGTCGAATACCGAACGGTACTCGCGGCTGCGGTTAGCCAACCACTCATCGCTGGCAAACACCCGTAGGGTTTTGAATTTATAATTTTTGTAGGCCATGTTCTCAGGGTATTAATTTATAGAATCTCTCTGCTTTTAATCAAAACTATGCCAATGTAAACCTATATACGAAACTTTTGGAGGTTTAGAATGCCAAATTAAAAATACCGTCCACTGTTTAAACGCAAAAATATGAACATCGTTACGGTATATAGACGAAAGATAAGTGAAAAAGGATTGTCACAGAAGTGTAAAATTCCAATTGGTTAATTTTTACCAGTTTTTTATGCTTAGTTACAACAAATAGCTTTTTACAATTATTGGCTAAGCACCGGAAATTATTGCCGGTAGAAAGGGCGAATGTTCTTCTGTCCCGGAGGTTTAAACCACCGGCAAGCGGATAAGCGGAATAGGGTCTGTTTTGTTACGGGTTAAAACCCGCTTTTTCTATCCACAAACATACTAACCCATTTTAACCTCCGTTTTATTACTATAGTCCAGTGAAACCCAAACTCCTCCGTTTTTTTAAGTGGCTTCTTATTGCTTCGTCAGGGGTAATGGTTTTGTTCTTTTTGTTTAACTACCTCTCCCCTCTACCCGATAAAATTGAATATTCTACCATAGTGCTCGATAGCAAAGGCAATGTTATTCATGCCTTTTTAACCCGCGACCAAAAGTGGCGCATGAAAACCGAATTGAAAGAAATTTCACCGGTGCTTAAAAAGTCGCTGATTTACAAAGAGGACAAATACTTCTATCACCACCCCGGTATAACCCCCCTGGCCATGCTGCGGGCGGCGGGTATGAATGTGCTGCGGCTAAAACGTACATCGGGTGCCTCAACCATTACCATGCAGGTGGCGCGCATGCTCGAGCCTAAAGACCGCACCTATTTTAATAAGGTGAAAGAAATTTTCAGGGCCTTTCAGTTAGAATGGAAGTACAGCAAGGATGAGATTTTGCAGCTGTACTTTAACCTGGTGCCTTATGGCAGCAATATAGAAGGTGTTAAGAGTGCCTCTATTCTCTACTTTAAAAAGAACCCTGATTACCTGTCACTGGCAGAGGTTACAGCGCTTTCTATTATTCCTAACCGGCCGTCGTCGCTACGACTTGGTTTTCGCAATGATTTAATTATCCGCGAGCGCAACAAATGGCTTAACCGGTTTAAGCAGGATAAACTGTTTAGTGATAAAGAGATAGCCGATGCGCTGGACGAACCACTGGATGCCAAAAGGGTAGAAGCCCCTAAACTGGCACCGCACCTGGCACTGAAACTGAAGAAGACAGTGCACACCGATATTATCCGCACCAATCTGCAAATGCAAACGCAGCTAAAGCTGGAGAAGATGGTGAAAGATTATGTAAGTGCGCTTTATACGGTGGGTATACACAACAGCGCGGTGGTAGTGCTGGATAATAAAACGCATAACGTGGTGGCTTACATAGGCTCGGCAGACTTTAATAACAGCACCGATGGCGGACAGGTCAACGGTGCAGATGCCGTGCGTCAGCCCGGCAGCGCGCTGAAACCGCTGGCGTATGGTTTATGTTTTGATAAGGGCATGCTTACGCCTAAAACCATGATGACCGATGTGCCGCTTAACATCAACGGTTACCAGCCTGAGAATTATGATTCGAAGTTTAATGGCTATGTAACGGTGGAGTTTGCGCTGGAGAACAGCCTGAACATACCCGCAGTAAAAGCATTAAACGGTTTAGGCACCGAGAACATGATTGCCAAACTGGAGCAATGCAATTTCCGCCAGATAAAGCGGGATGAAAAGAAGCTGGGACTATCGCTGATATTGGGTGGTTGTGGAGTAACGCTGGAAGAGATGACGGCGCTATACTCTTCGTTTGCCAACAATGGCGTTTATTACAAGTCTAATTTTATTAAAGATGAAGGTCGCACAGAATCGGCTACCGATACCGCCCGCATACTAAGCGAACCCGCCAATTTTATGGTGACAGAGATACTCTCTAAACTGGCCCGGCCCGACCTGCCCGTTAACTGGGAGCAAAGCAGCCACACCCCGCGCATA
>DATGXP010000506.1:0-3305 GCA_035298845.1 Chitinophagales bacterium | reverse complement strand
ATTTTAAAGACAAGCGCGTTATAGTAAAAGGCTGCGGCGACCGGCAAATACCGGAGGCGGCATTTGTGCAGATAGCACAACAACTGACAAAAGTAGTGCGGGCCCTTATGTATGGCGAGGCTTGCTCATCGGTACCGGTATTCAAAAAAGTAGTGTCATAAGGGCTGTTGTCTGTGTAATCTCGTATTTTATATCCTGCATTTATCAATCCTAAGCAATGAAGTTTGAAAAGAAATATATAATCCCCCTTTCGGCAGCTTTTCTGCTGCTAATTGGCATTGCCTCGGCAGCTATCATTATAAAGAGAACTGCAGCCCCCGGCGCGGTTAACATATTTGAAAGCACAAAATCTGAGACGCCCGGCCTGCGCTGGACCGGCGGTGATGATAGCTCCGACCGCGTATCGCCCATACATGTAGAAGGTGAGTTGTTTTTTGCCGGTGAGCGTGTGCCGCTGGAAGACCCGGATGTGCGCGAGCGCCTGGAGCGCGAGCTGCACCTGAATACCTTTTGGCACAGCAATACCATCATGGCTATGAAAATGGCAAACCGGTATTTTGGCGATATAGAAAAAATACTGGCCGATAACGGCGTGCCATCTGATTTTAAATACCTACCCTTGATTGAAAGCAACTTTCGCAACGATGTATCGCCTGCAGGTGCTGTAGGCTTCTGGCAATTTGTAGCTGCTACCGGAAAAAATCACCACCTGGAGATAAACAGCGAAGTAGACGAACGGTACAATATTGAGAAGTCTACTGTAGCTGCTTGCAATTACTTAAAGGGCGCTAAAGAAGACTTAGGTAGCTGGACCCTGGCCGCGGCCTCCTACAACCTCGGGGTGCCCGGCATGAAAGCCCGCGTGCGCGACCAAAAGATCAATAACTTCTACGAAATGTATTTCAACCCCGAAACCTCGCGCTATATTTTTCGCATGCTGGCCATGAAGATAATTTTCAGCAATGTAGAGAAAGCCGGTTTTGATATTACGGCAGACGAACTTTACCAGCCCTACAAATACAAAATAGTAGAAGTAGATACCGGCATACCCAGCATAGCCGATTTTGCTGCCCAATATGGCTTGCGCTACAAGCACATTAAAATACTTAATACCTGGCTGCGCGAAGCCAAACTGACCAATAAGGAGCGCAAAAAGTATCAGATTAAGATATTGGAGAAATAGCTGGCAGGTATATACCATCAAAACTCCATACAAATTAATTTTTCATCAAAATGCCACTTCATTTGTAATAGTGAAGGAGAATTTTAATTTTGTCGTCCCTAAAACGGGAATGGTTTGGTAGCTCAGTTGGTAGAGCAATAGACTGAAAATCTATGTGTCGGGGGTTCAATTCCCTCCCAAACCACAACAAAAGGCAGCCTGATGCAAATCAGCTGCCTTTTTTGTTTTTAGCGACTTATACCAAGACTATTATCAGTGCTTTTGCACGTAAGATTCTCTTTACCGATTTTGCGGTTCTTTACTTTTTAGCTCTTGGCTTTTACAATGGTGGTATTGCCCGGTAGTTTAATGCCTTTACCCGCGTAAGAAATACCCTATTCTTACTTGTGGCCCCACTTGGTTGTTATAACCTTTGCACCAAGAAAATGCTAAAACAATTATTATGAAAACAACAAAAACACTTTTACTGCTTATGCTGCTGTATGCGGCGGGCATGGTAAATGCACAATGTGTGTGGTACTATCCCACCTACCAGGGTGGAGGAACTTATTCTTTTACTGTGTACGGCGATTCGGCGGGCATAAGCCCATCCTACGCCTGGACATTCGACGATGGTGGCACCGCTACCGGACCTAATGTGCAGCACACCTTTACTACCTCGGGTATGCACGGATGGTGCCTTAACTACAGTGGCAGTTGTAACGTAACTCTTTGCGATTCGCAATATGTAAACGTATGTGACTGGCCCGTGTCTGTAACACGTACCGAAGGCGATACAGTGGTTAGCTTTGGTGTACTGGGCGCACAACCAGGATGGACTTACAGCTGGGATTTTCCCGATGGAGTACCATCAACTTCTACATCGGCTACGCCCACTATTTCCTTCCCCGGCCCGGGCAATCATTGGGGTAACCTGGAGATAACTACCCCCAACGGCTGCATCTTCCACGCCAATGCCAGTGTTAATATAACAGTAGAAAACACTACAGGCAATTGTAACCCATGGGCGTACGCCTCAACCGGAAACTTCGGGCAGGTTAGCTTTATTGTTTTTACCGATAGTGGCGCTACCGTTCCTGCTTATCAATGGGATTTTGGCGATGGTACCGGCAGCAACCAGCAAAACCCTCAACATACTTATACCACATCGGGCACTTACACCTACTGCGTAGATTACAACGGCCCTAACTGCAGTGGCAACATATGCCGCACAATAGAGGTAGATGTATGCAGCGCAGGCACCTATATAACTTACACTACGGTAGATTCTACTGCTACACTTACACTAAACGGTGCACCGGCAGGCAGTACTTATGCATGGTCTTTCCCCGATGGTAACATAACTACCTCTACTACGGCATCACCTGTGGTGGTGTTTCCGGGAGTAGGCAATTACAATGTTTCGGTTACTATTACCACACCGGGCGGTTGCACACTTACCAGCACCCAAACTGTAAGCATAGTAGGCGGCGGCTGCCAGGGATGGGCTTATGTGCAGGCAATTAATGGCGACCATGTAACATTCTACGCAGCCGGCGATTCGGTGGGTGGCTTGCCGGCCAGTTTCAACTGGGCCTTTGGCGATGGCACAACCGCTACCGGCCAATATGTTTCGCATACTTACCCTGCCAATGGCAATTATCAATATTGCGTTACCTTAAATGGCAACATGTGCACTAACACAATTTGCGATACCGTAGCGATAGATGTTTGCCAGTTTACTACCCACATTTATACTACAGCCACAATAAATACCAGCGCCACATTTGCACTAACAGGTGCTACGGCGGGCTGGTCTTATCAATGGAGCTTTCCAGGTGGAACGCCGTCTACCTCAACAGCTGCTAATCCTACCGTTACATTTCCGGCTTATGGCACCTATACGGCCAATGTTACGGTAACTACCAGCGCTGGCTGTGTAAAACATGATTCCATAGGCGTTACCATAACCGACCCATGCCAGGTGCACGTATCCGCTAACCAAACCTTTGGCGGAGATTTTCATTTTCATGCCTATACCGATACGGTTGGATGGCTTGGAACTTACACCTGGGATTTTGGTGACGGAACAACCGGTACCGGTGCCTATCCTTTTCACGCCTATCAAACCAGCGGTACATAT
>DATGXP010000505.1:0-1723 GCA_035298845.1 Chitinophagales bacterium | reverse complement strand
ACTATACATGCCAGCACTGTTCCGTAAAAGAAGTTGGTGGTAATGGTGTTGCGGTTTTTGCTGAAGGTGCCTTTGGTAAGTTGCCAGCCTATGGTTAAACCGGCAATAATAAAAGCCACATTGCTCCAGGTGTTGGCCGGTTGTTTAATCAGCCCTGGTCGGGCGGCCTCACAAAAATCGGCGCCGGTGCCCGCCTGTGGGCCAAACCAGTGATTTACCAGCGAAACAAAAAACAGCCCAAAAGCGGCTATTGCTACACCAAGCGTAATAGGAAAAATCAGCTTCTGGTATTTCATGTGCGGGTTTAGTTCATTCTTATTTTGGTATATACCGGGCAGTGGTCGCTGTGCTTAATGTCCTGTAGCATGCGCGATTCAACCAGGTGTTCCTTCAGGTTTTTGGTAGCGGCAATGTAATCTATACGCCACCCCTTGTTATTGTTACGGCTGTTGGCCCGGAAACTCCACCAGCTGTATTGGTGCGGCTCGCTATTAAAATGGCGGAAGGTATCTATAAACCCATTGGTGAAATATTTTTCCATCCAGGCGCGCTCCTCTGGCTTAAAACCCGAAGTGTCTTTATTGCTGATAGGGTTATGAATGTCAATCTCTTTGTGGCAGATGTTATAATCGCCGCAAACAATTAATTTTTTGCGGGTGTTCTCTACCTCGCGGATGAATTTGAAGAAATCTTCGAGGTATTGCATTTTAACTCCCTGTCTTTCATCACCGGTTGTACCGCTGGGGAAGTACGAGCTCATAATGCTCAAATCGCCAATGTCTATACGCAGGTTTCGGCCTTCATCATCATATTGCTTTATGCCGCAACCGGCAACTACATTATCAGGTTTAATCTTGCTGAACACAGCCACACCACTATAGCCTTTTTTCACTGCCGGGAAAATATAACAGTGATAGCCCAGCTCTTCAAAAGGCTTAGCGTTAAAATCCTCGCGGGCAATTTTTATTTCTTGCAGACAAATAACATCCGGGTTTTCTTCTTTTAACCATTCAATAAAACCTTTGGTAATAGCGCTCCGTATTCCGTTTACGTTGTAAGAGATGATTTTTAATTCAGACATAGTAGGTTGTAGTAAGTTCCGAAAATACAATTTCGGAGGTTACTGCATAGTTTCATCCGCAATGGTGTTTTGTATTTGGCTGTTAAAGTCCTTCTCCTTTAGGAGAAGGATTTAGGATGAGGTCAATGCGGCAGTTTATCCTGTAATAACCCATACACATAGGTGCCTGCCACCGCACTTAGCAAAGCGACTATAAAAACCAGGAACCCGCTACCTATCAGCCCGTACATAGGGCCGGGGCAGGCACCTGTTAGTGCCCAGCCAAAACCAAAGCACAAGCCGCCAATGATGTTGCCTTTGTGGAATGGGCGGTCGGCGAAAATTACTTCTTCACCTTGTAGCGTTTTTATTTTAAACTTTTTGATAACGAGGGTAGAGATGGTAGCTACTACCACCGCTGTACCTATTACCCCATACATGTGGAAGGATGCCAGCCTGAACATCTCCTGTATGCGGAACCACGACACTATTTCTGCCTTTACAAAAACCACCCCGAAGAACAGGCCTATTAAAATGTATTTGAGGTTGCTGGCAAATGATTCGCTAACCGACTGGTTGTTTTTTCCTTCTTCTATTAATTGCGCCATGCTATTAAAGTTTAAAAATTAAGGGAAGTAAAAGCCAGGTAGTAATAAAGCCGCC
>DATGXP010000504.1:0-2208 GCA_035298845.1 Chitinophagales bacterium | reverse complement strand
ACCTACGGTATCTTTACCCCAGCCGTTCAGGTCCTGTATTACGCCAATATCTACCAGCGCATATTTTTTGTCAAACTCCTCCATACCGGTATCGAAAATCCCCTGCACTTTAAAAGGGCGGTTGCGGACCGAGTTGCCCATAAATGAAACAATCACTTTATCGCCCAGCTTTAATTGGAGCCTGTCGGCAGTAGCCTGCGACACCATAATTTGCTGTTGCGATTTATCACTGCCAATATCAATTTTGTTCCCTTGCTTTAAATAGGGCAGCATATTGTCCCAGGCAAAATCATCAGCCACACCTTTCAACACAATGCCTTCAAACTCATCGTTGGTTTTAAGCAATCCACCTTTTAGGGCTGTAACCTGTATGTGTTTGGCTTCGGGTAGTATTTTTTTATCGGTATAAAAATCCTGGTAGCGGTATATGCCTTCCTCCTGCAAAGAACTGGTAAGCGAAAAAGGAACAATTTCGAGGTGCGACCAAAAACTCAACACTTTGTTGCGTATCTCTTTCTGAAACCCGTTTACCATGCTGGTGGTAATTATCATGGTGCTCAGGCTTAGCGCCACCGCAGTTACCGCAATGCGGATGATGAACGAAGAAAAACTCTTCGAACTGCTAAACGCTATTTTGCGCACTATGAATAACTCGGGATTCACTAAATAGTATTGAGTATGTAGTATTGAGTAGTTAGATAAAACAGATACAAGGTTAGCGTTTTTTGGCTATTTACGGCACGTTGTGAGTATTTGAAAACAGACAACCCATCCGCACCCCTTTACAAGTTTTAAGTATAAATATTTCGGTGTGTTGTTTTAAAACCTCAAGTTTGAGCCAATGAAAAAGTCGAACATTTTTATCGCTTGTTTTTTAATGGTGGTTATTGCATCGTGCAATGCCCAGCAAACCGGTAAGCCTGCCCATGGCGATGACCATATAGTGTGTGGCGCCGACCGCATAAGCGATTTATTGCCCTTGCTGAAAGATAAACGTGTGGCGCTACTCGTAAATCAAACATCTATGGTGGGCGATGTGCACCTGGTAGATACACTGAACAGTCTGGGCGTAAACATTAAAAAGGTATTTGCCCCGGAACACGGTTTTAGGGGAGATGCCGATGCCGGCGACCATGTAAAGGATAGTGTAGATGCCCGCACAAAGGTTAAAATAGCCTCGCTGTATGGTGATAAAAAGAAGCCAACCGCAGCCGACCTGAAGGATGTGGACGTAGTGATATTTGATATACAGGATGTGGGTGTGCGTTTCTTTACGTTTATATCATCGCTGCATTACCTGATGGAGGCCTGCGCCGAAAACGGCAAAGAATTGATAGTGCTCGATCGCCCCAACCCCAACGGTTGGTATATAGATGGGCCGGTGATGCAAAAGCAGTTTCAGTCGTTTGTAGGTCTGGATGCTATACCCGTAGTGCATGGCCTTACCGTAGGCGAATACGCACAAATGGTAAACGGCGAAAAATGGTTGACGAAGGGTGCACAGTGCAACCTTAAAGTTGTTACCTGCCAAAACTATAACCATGGCATGAAATACAGCCTGCCGGTTAAGCCATCGCCTAACCTGCCAAACGACATTGCCATTTACAATTACCCATCGGTTTGTTTTTTTGAAGGTACCGATGTATCGCTTGGCCGTGGAACAGATTGGCCTTTTCAGGTAGCGGGTGCACCGGGTATTACCGTGCGCAATTTTTCGTTTACACCCAAAAGCAAACCGGGGGCTAAGAATCCACCACACTTAAATCAGGTATGTTTTGGCTGGGACTTGCGTAGGGTAAATTATACCAAACCGGGAATTGACTTGTCCTATTTGCTCAATGCCTACAAGGCTTTTCCCGATACTGCTAAGTTCTTTTTAGCTACTGGCTTTTTTGAAAAGCTGGCCGGCACTGCCGAGTTACGCAAGCAAATTACAGCCGGCAAAACCGAAGCAGAAATAAAGGCAACCTGGAAACCGGAACTGGATGCATACCGAATAATGCGTAAGAAGTATTTGTTGTATAAAGATTTTGAGTAGGGTTAGTTATATAGGTTACATCCCTACGGGATGCCATCATTTCTCGATTTATTTTCCTAACCATATTTAATCCCTAACGGGATTAGGATGCAGGTAAATTGAAATTGGTGCCATAGGCACCGGATATGGGTAGCAAAGTAGTGCACCCATCGGCCTGCGTCCCGTAGGGA
>DATGXP010000503.1:0-1866 GCA_035298845.1 Chitinophagales bacterium | reverse complement strand
GTGCAGGATGGTTGGTAGCCGATGCGCCGTTTACCTTTAAAGTAATGGTAGTTACTGTGCCACTTGTTTCGGTAAATGTTGCAGTACCACTTACGCCTAATACATCTTTAACTTTTAACGTGTATACCGTTTTCTTTGGTTCAGGGTCATCTTCCTTCTTACATCCGTTTATCGATAGTAAGCCTGTAACAGCAATTGCCATAATTAATAAGAAAGGTATTTTTTTGTTTGCGATTTTCATTGCTGAGTATTTTGGTTTAGTTAATAATACCCCCCTTTGCAAATGACATGCCTGTATCATAATAGCCCGTTATTGCTCACAAATGCAGCTAAATGATAGGGAAGCGTGAGGGTACAGGGGCGTTTTTTGCCCAATAATGCCGTTAATGGGAGGTCGTTTTGGTAATATCTATGTTACTGTCAGCAAGATAATTTGGGCTTACCTATAATTTATAAATTCGCCCTTTACAACTAAACAGCATGGAACCTGAAAAAACAGAATTGTATATACAAAAGCTAAAAGAAAGCATTGATATTAACCGTACCCTATTAACTACTGATAGTGAAACGCACCGCGACTTAAATCAGTTTAACGCGCGTTTTCAATCTGTTTTGCAAGAGGTATTTGAGCAATCGCAGGCTACCCTGCCATTTTTCGAGGGTATTGGTGCCAAGCTAAATGAAGACGAACATCAGTTACTGATACAGTTTGCCACCAAAACCACAGCACTGCACCAGCAGTTTTTCGAGGTGTGGAAACAGTACAAGGACCTGGAAGTACAAACAGGCGCACAGCTTTCGTCGGCTGCCGAGCGCATCAAGGCATTTGCACAGGATTAATCCATTTTGCACTATCAAAACCCTGTTGAAAGTTTCTTTGGATATATAGCCTTAGGCGGTTACATTTGGGCGCAATAAATACAGGGATTGGCATGTCCGTTCCCGCTGAACTTTTTGAATAATTATGGCAGGTAGAAAAATTCTTTTAGAACATGTAAATGTTCCGGGTATTGAGACTTACGATGTGTATCGCAGCAAAGGTGGGTATGCATCGGTAGAAAAGGCGCTGAAAATGGCGCCGAATGATATAGTGGAAGAAGTAAAAAAGAGCGGTCTGCGTGGCCGTGGTGGTGCTGGTTTCCCTACCGGCATGAAATGGAGCTTTATAGACAAAAAGAGCGGCCGCCCACGCCACCTTGTGTGCAACGCCGATGAGAGCGAACCGGGCACTTTTAAAGACCGCTACCTGATGGAGAAGCTGCCTCACCTATTGGTAGAGGGTATGATAACATCGAGTATTGCCTTAGAGGCGCACCTTAGCTATATCTACATCCGTGGAGAATACATGTGGGTGTACCGAATACTGGAGAAAGCTATTAACGAAGCTTATGCCAAAGGCTGGCTGGGTAAAAATATACAGGGTAGCGGTTACGACCTGGACCTGCACGTTACCTGCGGGGCTGGTGCCTATATCTGCGGTGAGGAAACTGCTCTGATAGAATCACTGGAAGGCAAGCGTGGCAATCCGCGTATTAAGCCACCGTTTCCGGCGGTAGTAGGTTTGTATGGTAACCCCACCGTGGTAAATAACGTTGAGACCCTGATGGACATACCTTGGATAATAATGAACGGTGGTGATGAGTTTGCAAAAATTGGTATTGGTAAGTCAACAGGTACTAAACTTATATCTGCATCGGGCAATATTAAAAAGCCGGGTGTATATGAAATTGAATTGAGCATACCGGTAGAAGAGTTTGTAATGAGCGATGAGTACTGCGGCGGTATGCAGACCGACCGTCCGCTTAAGGCCTGCGTGCCGGGTGGTTCTTCGGTTCCAATTTTACCGGCTAACCTACTCTTTAAAAC
>DATGXP010000502.1:0-3682 GCA_035298845.1 Chitinophagales bacterium | reverse complement strand
TAAATTTATAAACCACGTTGTGTCGTTGCCTGTGTTTTGAAAATGGATAGTATATACCAATACACTATCGGCATCTGTAAGCGGCCCGGCGGGTTGCACTTCTTTTGAGTTAGGGTCGCGGCTACCGGTAACACGCTCGCTTGTGTGCAAAATATTATCAAGTGTATAACACTCATTGCCAAGTGGAGTTACAGAAAAATAGTTTTCCATTAAGTAATTAAGCGGTGTATTGGCATTAACTACAAAGTGGATTCTGCCAATGTATGTAAGAGGCGTATTAGTCCATACTAAAGTACGGGTAGCCGGGTTGTAGATAGTATATGGCACATCACTACTTACAAATGTTAAAGCGCTATCAAAAACAAAAGTATAGGTGTACGAACTGTTTATCACACTGCCTGCACCGAATGCAAATATCCAAAAATCTTTGGTTGAACCGGGAATTGAGGAAGTCCATCCCGGATGAACAAATACGTTTGACGCAGGAGTACCATTGTCAAAAGAATATACAAAGTCATTGCCAGCATAAGTATTGCCCATAAAGTTAATATCAACCACTTGCGCAGAGCTATTGCAAGCAGGGGAAAGGCATAAGCCGTTGGCCAGATAATTTGTATTAACCAGGTAATTTCCCGTATCGGGAACTGTAATACTGTAATAGCCCGAATTGTTGGTAGTTCCATAGTACGCTTGTCCGTTGCGGGTTGCTATAACTAAAACCTGTGCGATAGGCTCATCTGTCGAATCCAACAGGCAATTGTTATTAGAATCTACGTATAAAACGCCTGTTATTTGTGGCATACATCCATCGCCTACATTTATATGGCCGGTAGTTGTGCAGCCCAGCGAATCTGTAACGGTAACATAATACGTGCCCGCACTAAGGCCCGTGGCGGTGTCGTTTGTTTGCACCGGGCTGGTGTTCCACATATAGGTATAGGGTGGGTTGCCGCCATAAGGGCTTATGCTGGCTACACCATCGTTTCCGTTACAGGCCGTAGCATTAGCCAGTGCCAATGCATAGTAGCTAAATGAGTTAACCTCAGGCAAGGTAAAGGTTCGTTCCGTTTGGCAACCCGTGTTATCGGTAACTGTTAGCGCATAAATGCCGGCAGGCAACTGCATTATTGTATTTGTGGTATTGCCATTATTCCAACTATATAAGTATGGACCAGCGGGACCACTTGCAGATACAGAAATTTGTCCTCCGCCAGGATGCAGGCAACCTGGATATTCAAGCACAGTAGTATCTATAACAGCACCCTGGTTATTAATTGTAATGGCGATAGTATCTGAACAAAAGCCCTGCATATCTGCCACATAAACACGATAGTTGCCAGCTGTAGTATAATTATGCGTAGCAGTTACTACTGATATTGATATATATTCATCAGCACTACTATCACCCCAGTTTATCATATACCCGTTGGCATTAGCCTGTAAATTAAATGTGCTTGAGCCTGTAGGGTTTTGGCAGGTTATAGGTGTTTCGCTATGTGTTACTTCTAAATGGCCGGTAATAGTAAAAGTTATGTATGTATTACATCCAATAGCGTCTTCTACATACAAACTGTAATTTCCTTGTTGTAAATTATAGATGGTATCGCCAAGACCATAATCAGCCATGGTTGAAATATTGTACCAGCCGCAATTAACAGGTTCTGTCCCTTCAACTACATTGGCAAAGCCTATACCATCGCCACTAAAGCAGGATGTAGCATTTACAAAAGCAGTATCTACCAATAGGTTTCCTGAAAAGACAGTATCGGTAATTACCTGCCGGCAACCCATACCATCGGTAACTGTAAGGATATATTCGCCGGGTAAAGCGCTTTGTATTGAAACGCTGGTATCACCTGTGCTCCATTGAAAAGCAAGCGGATGATGGTTAGACTGAAGTTGGTAGGCCGACAGAAAACCAACAGGTGCACCATTGCAGGCAGCCTCAACCAGTAGTTCACCGGTTAATATGGGCCCATAGGGTACCGAATCGGTATATATAACGCTACAGTTAAGCACATCAGTAATAGTAACAGAATGACTCCCTGCATGTAAGGATGAATTAAATTGTTCGGTATTGCCATCGGACCATACAAAACTGTAGGGATAGCCACCACCCTGCACCCCTACCGAAATTCCTCCGTCGTAAGTTGTGCAGTTTGTTGCTGGCTGAATAGATTGTGCCCATGGCTGCATAGCAAACGGCTGTATCTCTAAAAACGCCAGGCGCCTGCAGCCGGTAGCATCAAATACCGATATAACGTAAGCGCCGGTAAGCATAGGCCTTACAGAATCCTGGCTGGTATACCCACCGCTCCACATGTATGTATAGCCCGGCACCCCGCCTAAGGCATGTATGGTAATATCTCCGTTATAAGGTGGGCTACAACTGTTATTGGTGCTGGTTATTAAAATAGGACCAAAAGGAACAGGGTCGGGTATAGTGCCAAAGGCTGTATCTACAATTACATTGCCCGCATCGCGCACTACACAGTAAACCGGCCCTGCACAAAGGCCGCTGCCCTGGGGCCCCATAAAGCCGCCGCTCCATTCGTAACTGTAACCTGCAATTTCGGGCGACACATGCGCATGGCCGGTACATACCGAATCGCAATTGGGTGCGCTTACCGTATCAATTATAAACTGTGCATGAATAGAGTAAACCGAAATCAATAAAGTGAATAAGAGGAGTAGGGTTTTTCTCATATGGTTAAAATGTGGGCGTAAGGTAAATAAACAGATTCTTATAATATCATTATATTTTATAAGTGTGCCTTTTTACCGCCCAAAGCGTGCAGATTTACCCCAAAGCCGTAGTAATTATTTTACCCGTTCTTATTCGCCAGCTGTCCGCAGGCGGCATCAATATCCTTACCGCGGCTGCGGCGGATGGCTACGCTTACTTCTTTACTGCGCAGGTATTCTACAAAGGCATCGCGGTTTTCGCGCTTGGCTTTACGCAACTCAACGCCTAACACGTTGTTATATTCTATAATGTTTACAAAGGAAGGAACGCGGTCGGTTAGGTAAAGCAGGTCTTCTGCATCTTTGGGGCTATCGTTAAACCCATCGAACAGGATATACTCAAAGGTTATTTTGTTGCCGGTTTTATCGTGAAAGTAGTTCAGCGCATCCATCACCTCGTCCAGCGGGTTGCTGCGGTTGATGTCCATTATCTTGTTGCGCTTTTCATCGGTAGGGGCGTGCAGCGAAAGGGCCAGGTTAAACTTCATGCCCTCATCGGCCATGCGGCGTATGCCACGCACCACGCCCGATGTAGAAACGGTAATACGTTTCTGCGCCATGTTTAATCCATCCGGCGAAGTTATATAGCGGATGCTCTGCATTACGTTGTCGTAGTTAAGCAGAGGCTCGCCCATACCCATGTATACTATGTTGGTTAGGCCGGTGCCGTTATGCGCTTTGGCGTGCTTATTTAGCAATACTACCTGGTCGTATATCTCACCCGCCTCTAAGTTGCGCTCGCGCTTTAAAAAACCGGTAGCGCAAAAGGTGCAGCTAAGGGTGCAACCCACCTGGCTTGATACGCAGGCGGTGGTGCGTTCTTCATCGGGTATCATTACACCTTCTACCAGGCGGTCATCGTGCAGTTTCATGCCCAGCTTTACGGTGCCGTCGCTGCTCTTCTGCACTATGTTTTCGGTTACCGAGAAGAAAGCAA
>DATGXP010000501.1:0-2890 GCA_035298845.1 Chitinophagales bacterium | reverse complement strand
CCCTGCTCACCGATGGGCGTTACGCAACCCAGCACCACATCATCTACCTGCGAGGTGTCAAACTCGCCATTGCGCTTGTGCAGGGCTTTAAACAAAGTGGATAACAGGTCTATGGGTTTTACTTCGTAAAGTGAACCCGATTTTTTGCCGCGGCCGCGTGGTGTGCGAACACTGTCGTAGATATATGCTTCTCTCATGTTGTGCTGAGTTTTATTTTTAGGATTACTACAAGATTAAGCGGGTTTCTCAATAGTTCAAATACTTGTTGCTATTTATTATTAAGCCGTTTAACCAGAGATTTTATTTTTAGGCTTTAATAAAATTAACCTTAGCTAATGCCCCGTATTTCCCCCCTTACACCCGAGCAAATCACCGACGACATAAAAGCTGCTTTCGAGCATCACAAAACGGAATACAACGCGCGTATTACCAATATGAAATCTACCATGGGTAAGGCCTTGCCTGTGTTTAAGGTATATATGGAGTGGTACGACCTTTACCGCGAGGTGATAAATATAACCGGCGAGCGCATGGCTTACCTGTTTGCCCATGCAGTTTCGGAGGGTAGCAACTGTCCGCTATGCACCACCTTCTTCCGCAAGACAATAATAGAGCACGGGGAAAAGCCGGAAGAATTGGTTCTGACAACCGAAGAGCAAACCCTGCTCGATTTTGGCAGCGCCATAGCTAATAATAAAGGCGAAGTGCCGGCTGAATTGTATAGCCAGATTGCTGCTAAATATTCCGAAGCTGAGGTAATTACGCTCATTGGCTTTGCGGGGCAAATGATTGCCACAAATGTTTTTAATAATGTGCTCGAGGTTCAGATTGATGACTACCTTGGGCCGTATGTTTCTATAAAATCAAAATCTTAAACTTTATAAAATGAAAACGAATTTAAAAGGTAAAGTTGCCTTTATTACAGGTGCCGCTCACGGACAAGGCCGCGCTACAGCTATTGCCTTAGCTAAAGAAGGTGTAAATATCGCTGCCTTTGATATTGCCAAACAACTGGAATATCCTAAATACAAATTCGGGTCGAATAAGGAACTGGATACACTGAAGAAAGAGTGCGAAAAACTGGATGTAAAATGCCTTACCCACAAGGGTGATGTGCGCAGCGATAAAGATGTAACCAAAGCGGTAAAGGCTACCGAGAAAGCTTTTGGTAAAATAGATATACTGTTTAACAATGCGGGCATCTGTGCGTATGGCCTGGCGCACGAACTTACCGAAGAGGCATGGGATAGTATGATTGGCATTAACCTGAAAGGCCCCTGGATGGTTGCCCGCCGGGTAATACCCATAATGATTAAGCAAAAGAGTGGTGTAATCATAAATAACTCATCGGTACTGGGCCTGCGCGGCGCTAACCGCCTGTGCCACTATGTAGCCAGCAAGTATGGCGTGGTAGGCTTAACCAAATCATGGGCTATAGAATTGGCGCAGTATAATATCCGTGTGCTGTCGGTGCACCCAACCGGCGTAAACACGCCAATGCAGGATGGACTGGCCGAAATGGAAGGTGCTACAGCGCTGGAGATTGCCGAGCGCAGTGCCGGTAACCTGCTGCCTGCCCCATGGGTAGAGCCTGAGGACGTAGCCAATGCTGTTGTGTTTCTTGCCTCGGATAATGCGCGCTATATGACCGGAAGCGAGTTTGTGGTAGATGCGGGGTTGTTGACGAGGTAAACTAGTCGTATGCTTAAAATAACAGATCAAAATTTCGAAGTATATGAGCAAGTGTTTTACATATGTTGGAGTCATTATGCCTCGAAATTACCTGCTGAAATAAGGGATTCTGTTTCACCAACAAAAGCAATGGAGCAGCTTAAGTATAAAAGCAAAGCAAATGCAAGAAGTGGTTTGAAAATGGGGCTTTCAGATATGATCATTATGCTTTCTTATGCTCCTGAAGAAGTGAAAACGAACATTAATGAGGAACTAGTGTCAAAAGGATTACCGAGCATAAATAAAATCATTTCAGAAATAAGAGATATAGTTCCCAAGTTGATTAAAAGAGGGAAAATCAAAAATCTAGATGAATATTATATCATCAAGGAGTTTATTGATGATGTTGATAGTAATATTTCTAAGGAAGAACGAGTTAAGCTAAATGATGTGGTTTTTGATTTTGAGAACCGGAAACGTAGTTAGCTATCAACCATGAAACGGCCTCAGCACCGATGTAATCGTATTTTTTAGCAACTGAAAGAACGAACTATGATTGTGGTTGTTACGCGCTGCCCTATTCTTTCTTTCATCACTGCTTCTTATCACCTCACTAAGCGTTTTTATCTGTTTCTCGTTCATGGCACAGGTATTTGCTAAATAGCTGGACAAAAGCGTGCCAACATCATTTTCGTAATATTCTAATAAAAATGCCTGTTTTTGCAATTTTAAAGGTCTTGTGCCAGGAGAAGGTGGGGTGCCGGTGGTATTTGTATTAATTTCGCACTCCGGTTTCCCACTTCCCAGTTAGATAAACCATCCCCTGGTTACTTCTTTTACCAACATAAACACAGCTACCAATACCACAAACCAGCCGAAATATCGTTTCATTTGGTTGCCTTGAACGTGTTTATGCAGATAAGTGCCTAACACTACACCAGATATAGAGAAGCCGGAGAAGATGAAAAGAAACTGCCAGTCCATATTTGGGTTGCTGCTTACATCGCCCAAAAAGCCCACAAAAGAATTAGCAGCCACCAGCACCAGCGATGTACCAATGGCTTTGCGCATGGGCAGATGGGCAAAATAAACAAGGGCTGGTATCATTAGGAAACCGCCCCCTGCACCTACAAGGCCCAGGAAACTACCAATAAGTACAGCATAAAGCGGTAACTTAATATGGTCTATACCTTTGCTTGGCTCCGGGTCTACTGGTTCA
>DATGXP010000500.1:0-2212 GCA_035298845.1 Chitinophagales bacterium | reverse complement strand
CATACCCATGGCCACCGATATCGCCTTTGCCATTGGCATACTGGCCCTGGTGGGCAACCGTGTACCACCAGCGCTAAAGGTATTTTTAACCGCACTGGCTGTAATAGACGACCTTGGCGCTATACTTATCATTGCCCTGTTTTATACCAGCACCATTGTATTCTCCAACCTGTTTATATCGCTGGGTATATGGGCGGTACTGCTGGTGCTAAACCGGCTTAAGGTGCATAGCGTGTGGCCTTACTTACTTGGCGGCATAGGTATGTGGTATTTTATGCTGCACTCGGGTGTGCATGCTACCATTACCGGTGTGCTGCTGGCCTTTGCCATACCGTTTGGCGATGGTACCCGTCAGTCAATATCCTACAAACTACAGCACTGGTTACACAAACCGGTAGCCTTTGTAATACTACCGCTGTTTGCCCTGGCCAACACCTGCATAATGCTGGAACCCCAATGGTACACCGGCCTGGCCATGCCTAATAGCATAGGTATAATGCTGGGGCTGGTAGTGGGCAAGCCACTGGGCATTATGTTGTTTTGCGTGGCAGCTACCTGGCTTGGGCTGGGTAAACTACCCGGTGGGGTAAAGTGGAAACACCTGATGGGTGCGGGGCTGCTGGCCGGCATAGGTTTTACCATGTCTATATTTATTACCATGCTGGCCTTCGATAACCAGGGCGATATTGAGCATTCTAAAATAGCCGTATTGCTATCATCGGTTGTGGCGGGTGTAGTCGGATTTGTGTGGCTGCGGGTGGTTACACGGGGCAAGGGCATACATGCCAAACGGAGCAAACCGGTACGTTAATCTACAAACTCATTGGGTGCGTAGCACTCCTGCCAGTACTCTATTATTTTGCGCATCATTATAGTAAGCGCCTGGCTGCTGTGGGGTTTTACAAAAAAACCCTGCACCGATAAGGTATAGGCCTGAAACACTTCGGGCTGCTCGGCAGCAGTAGAAAAAAATATGTAGGGAATACACTTTTCGCTCAGGCCCTCGTTGGTGTGTATCATCTTACGCAGTTCAAACCCATTCAGCTTAGGCATATTAATATCCGATAAAATCAGGAAGGGGTATACCTTCTCATCTTTCAGATACTCCAGCGCCTCTTCGCCGCTTTCAAAAAACAGAATCTCGTTGGGGTAGGCCAGGTCTTTAAAAACCTCACCCAGCAGCATGCGGTCATCCTCGTCATCCTCTATCACTATTATCTGGCCCTTTTTGTTCATGGCATTTTTTCTTGAATCGACACAACAGCGTGAAGAGAAACAATAAGCCCCACAAGGAAGAGCTAAAAGACGGGATATCCTAATTAAAGGCTGTAAATGTTTGTACAGCGGGGCGCCTGGCAAAAGAGCCTTGTGCGCGCACATACATTGCGCACTACCGGATTATGTTAGCTACATGGACAAACAAATAACAGTAACCACCCTGCCCGGCAACCAACCGGTAACCATTTTTGCTGGTAAAATATGCGGATTCGGGTCCAGCGGTATGGGCAGCGAGGAAAAAAATTATGTGCTATACGAAGGCAAGCGCCTGTATATAGCCGAAACGTATGAACAAATAAACGAGTTAAGAAAATGATGGGCTACCCGGTAAGTAAAGAAGACCTTGAAAAGGAAATTAAGTACCGCGAAGGCATATATAAAATACTTGCTAATACAAGCGCGCAGGATACCGCCAGAATTGTGCAACAGCACATAGAAACCCTAAAGGCGCAGTTAAAGGCGCTGGAGGATAAGAAGTAGCCTTTGCCGCAGGCAGAGTATCTGCAACCACCAAAACAATACAGCCTTCTGCAAAAGCAAAAACATTATACGTTTGCATCTCAATACTCAATACATGGCAACCGTTCACTCACGTATTATAGGCCCCCTTACTTTAGATGAGCAATTTACCTACTGGTGGAAAAGCCAACCGGTAGAAGTGCCGTTTTTCGACGGGGAGCAGCTACCGGTAACTTTTATGAACTATGCCCCCGATGATGACCCGGCCTTTATAGACGAAGCCGATGCTGCCTTGGAAAGCTTCTTAGGCTTTGGCGAGGCAGAACGCGAAACTGCATCAGTACAGGTATTCGCCAACTGTATGGATTTTTTAAAAGGTACCGCCACCGATGAATTTGATGCCCCCATGCTGCAAATGGAAGATGCCGGCGAGGTGTGGCAGTTTGTATACCCTACCGATATTTTTGTATCGCGC
>DATGXP010000499.1:0-1993 GCA_035298845.1 Chitinophagales bacterium | reverse complement strand
ACAGCACCCACAGGTATTCTTTATGCTCAAACCGAAACGCTTCTTCGCGCAACAGAATAAGCACTGCTACCGGTGGCAAAGCCAACAGTAACAACCACAAATACTTTATATAGTCACTGCGTTTCATTTAAGGAATACTTTTAACTATCAAATACCTGAACAATACTTCAAGCAATACAAGCACAATTGCCAGTAATGCAAACGGGAAAAACTTCTCGGTTTTATGTTCAAAGGCGCTCACTTCAATTTTCGTCTTCTCCAGTTTATCTATCTGCGCGTAAATATCTTTTAGCTTTTTATTGTCAGTAGCGCGGAAATACTGCCCGCCGGTTTTTTTAGCAATATCTTTCAGCAGGGCTTCATCTATCTGCACATCGGCATAATCAAAAATCAACTGCCCATCTTGCGACATGGCTACCGGTGTCATGGCTTTTCCGTTGGTGCCTATACCTATGGTGTATACACGCACGCCAAACTGCATAGCAATATCCGAAGCGGTAGCTGGGTCTATCAGTCCTTTGTTATTTACACCATCGGTCATCAGTATCACTACCTTACTCTTAGAGCTAAACTCTTTCAATCTCTGCACCGCCGTAGCCAGGCCCATGCCTATGGCAGTGCCGTCTTCCATCATACCATTCTTAATTCCCTTCAACTGGTTTTTGATGATGGCATGGTCGATAGTAACCGGGCACTGCGTAAAGCTTTCGCCGCTAAATACTACCAGGCCAATACGGTCGTGCGGGCGTCCATCTACAAAACTGGCGGCCTCTTTTTTGGCGGACTCTAGCCGGTTAGGCTGAAAGTCTTTTGCCAGCATAGAGGTAGATACGTCGATAGAAAGCACTATATCGATACCCTCAGTGGTTATCTTCTCTTCATCATACGATGTTTGCGGACGGGCAATAGCCACCAACAAAGCAATAAGTGCCAATACCCGCAGCACCGGTAATATTTTTTTGAGCGTAGCTTTAAAAGGAGTGCCGTTACCAATAAAAGTGGACGTAGTAGAAAGCTTTAGTGTAGGGTAATTGCGCCTGCTTAAAAAGAACCACCATAAGCCCGCAATAGCAAGCACTGCCGGTATAAGATACAGCACCCATTTATTGGCAAAGGTTATATGTGTCAGGTTACTGAACATTACTTTTTCTCTTCGGTTTTATTCTCGTTGGGTTCGGTAAAATCAATAAACTTATAGGCGCTCTCCATTGCCCGTATGTTGGCATCGGGTGCAGGTATCATTTTGGCAAACTTAACCAGGTCGGCAACACGTAATATCGAGAGCAGGTTTTCTTTAGCTTTCTCTTTCATATTGAATTGCGGCATCTCGCTTTCTATTTCTTCGGTAGTGCTTTCAAGTGCAAACCAGTTGTACCGGTACTCCAGGTACATGCGCAGAATATCGGTAAGGCGGCTGTAATACTGTTTTACATTATCGTTCTGCCAAAGCTTTTCTTCTTCCAGTTTCTTTAGCTCTTTGCGGGCCCAGATGTGAGCAGGGTCCTTTGGTTTTGGCCGCTCAACTACTACCGGTTTATTGTTGGCGTATTTATTATAAAGCACTATACCCACTATGATTGCAATAAGCAAAACTATAAAACCCACGATGTAGGGTATAAACTCTCTCCATGAGTAAGGAACTTCCAGCGGTGCTTTAATCGCCTTAAAAGGTTTTTCCAAATCCACCGCAGGAGCGCCAACAGCTACCAGAATATCATCCGAGGGAACACTATCTAACTGGCCAAGGCTGTTTCTGAAATAAACCATCACCGGCCCGGCATGGAACTCGCCCGAATCGTAAGCCGATACGGTATACAGTTGCGACAGTACTATGTTGTTACCCTCTGCACCGGTATCAATTTTACTTACGCTGATTGTTTCCATGTTGCCCAGCGTATCAGCCGCTTTAGGAAATGCAATTTGCAGCTCCTTCGAATACTTAACAGTCAACCGCATGTTTAGCGGGTCGCCTATCTGTATATGGTTAGAGTCA
>DATGXP010000498.1:0-3828 GCA_035298845.1 Chitinophagales bacterium | reverse complement strand
GTTATTCAGCTGGAGAACGAAAAGCTGCGCATTAGCACCAAGCCAGGTGCCTACACCGGTCAGCTACTGCGCATAAAGGGTAAGGGCGGTAAGGGCAGTACGGCCGAACATCATGGCGATTTGTTTGTGCGGGTAAAAGTGTTGCCGCATCATCAGTTTAGCCGCAAGGGCGATGATTTGTATATAACCCAGCAGGTAGATTTGTATACTGCTGTATTGGGTGGGGAAACGATAGTGCCTACTATGACCGGCAAAATAAAAGTAAAGGTTGATGCAGGAACGCAAAGTGGCAAAACCATGCGGATAAAAGGCAAAGGCATGCCTGTGGCCGATAAAACCGGTGTATTTGGCGACTTGTATGTGCAGCTAAGTGTGCTGATACCCGATAAGCTTAGCGACAAACAGAAAGAGCTTTTTGAACAGTTAAAACAAACACAATAATCGTATTTGTCATCCTGAATCGAGGCTCTGCGAGATGAAGGATCTTGTCTTATAAAAACTATACTATGGAAAGTTTTAAGGATTTAATACAATCAGATATACCTGTGCTGGTAGATTTTTACGCCGACTGGTGTGGGCCCTGCAAGGCTATGGCACCCGCTATTAAAGAGGTAGCCGGAGAACTAGGCGCTAAAGCCCGTATTATAAAAATTGATGTAGATAAGAATCAGGCGGTTTCTGCTTTATACCAGATCCGTTCTATACCCACTCTGATAATTTTCAAAAAGGGACAGGCAGTATGGAGGCATACGGGTATGATAGATAAAGCTGCGCTTACTAAACAACTTTTATCATTTGCTTAAATACTAATGATATGAACTACACAATTGCAGTATACGAAACTATAAGGGGCATACCCGCCCTGGATGAATTACAGGAAGCTGTGGTAAATAGCAAACTCCGTTATTCTCTGCGCCACGTGTTGCTTACCGGCGCAGCCACTGCCGGCGATTTGCACAGTGCCCTGCAAAAAAGTATGGAGGTATGCAGCCTGGGGGGATTGAACAGCAAGGAGCATTTTAAACCGGTATATGTATTTGATGCCGGAACAGGGGGGACACATACCGATTGGCTAATGAGTAAAAAAGGCTTTTGCCTGATGATGATGAACCTGCCATTGAATGAACAAACAGCCCGCTGGCTATGCGAGTTGGCTGGCGAATAACAGCATAAGAAATGAGCGGTTGGCCTGTTTACGGGCCCTCGGTTTGTTTGGTAAATAAAGGTTAAGCGGCATTTTCGCAAAACAAATTTTGAAAAATGGCCTCAGGCGTATACATTCGCGCCGATTTTAGAAACAAGCTTGACTAACCTTAAATTTAAACAATAGACCAACATGGCAGGAAGAATTACCTTAACTATGCTGAAGCCGGATGCAGTTGCAGATGGCCACACAGGCAAAATTATTGACCATATTATCAAGGCCGGATTTAAAATCCAGGCTATGAAACTTACCCGCCTATCTAAGGAGAAAGCAGAAGAGTTTTACGCTATACACAAAGAGCGTTCTTTCTTTGGTGAGCTTATCACCTTTATGACCGAAGGCCCGATAGTAGCTGCTGTGCTTGAAAAAGATAACGCAGTAGAAGATTTCCGTAAGCTGATAGGTGCTACCGACCCTAAGAAAGCAGAAGAAGGCACCATCCGCCGCCTGTATGCTCAAGGCATAGAGCGCAACGCCATGCACGGTAGCGATAGCGATGAGAATGCTGCTATTGAAGCCAGCTTCCACTTTGCAGGAATGGACAGATTTTAGTCGTATTTAAATATACTGTTTAGAAACAGGCCGGCCGCTATGCGCGCCGGCCTGTTTTTGTTTATGGTATATATGTTTATGTATATCATAAAAAAATATTTTTGGAGGAATTTGTCCAAAAGTGTAACCCCTCAGCTGTGTTAATTAACTCATAATTAAGCAAGTAGAAAATCCGGTGTAACCACGCCAGTGTAACCCCTCTGTTCTTTGGTCTTTTAAATATAAAAATATATTATTATATCAATAGGGCAACCGCATTATTTAAACGTGGCTTCTTTTTATATAGCATAAAAAGCCTACATTTAGGCGAACCTAACACTGAACCTGACACACTATGAAACACATTTACCATCTGCTGATGGCTACGCTGCTATGGGCATTTGCCATAACCCAAAGCTATGCCCAGCCCTGCAATCCACAACTGGCCTACACCACACCCGTAAGCTCAATATGTATCGATAGCGGCTCTGCTTATTCGCTGTGCCTGTATAATGCATCGCAGCCATCCAGCCCCGCCCCTAAGTGGCGTATAACCGGGCCGGGTGTTTCTTTAGGGCCTTTTACCGGCGATACCGTGTGTGTAAACCTGACAGCGTTTGGAGATTACAGCATAACCATGATGGGCGACTATGGCGCTAACTGCAAAGATACCGTAGTGTTTGCCAATGCCTTTACGCTTAAGCGCAACCCTTCCCCCTGCTTTTATGCCGATGATACCATTAGCTGTTACAATCCCTTTATCGTTAATTTTACCAACTGTTCTACCTCGCCACCGGGCAGCACTTGTCTGTGGAATACTGGCTTTAGCACAGCCCCTCCTACTTCCACACAATGCAGCCCACCGCCTATTACATTTTGGGGATATGTGCCCGGCACTGTAAGGCTTACCATTACCACCCCACAGGGTTGCTCAAAAACATTGGTGAAGCCCAATTATATAAAGACTGATACTGTGCGGCCTGATTTTTATGTATCTTATGGGCAAGGCTGTGTGCCAATGTTTGCAACTTTGGTTAGCATTACTAATAGCTCCATTCCTGTGGTATCTTACTTTTGGCAGGTTTATTTAGGTAATTTCCTGGTTACCACAGGAAATTCGGGTGCGCTTCCATATTACTATACTATACCCGGCAATTATTCGGTACGATTAACCTGTACCACGGCCGAGGGCTGCGTAACATCTACCTATAAGGACAGCGTAATTAATGTGGCAGATAAGCCGGTGTGCACTTTAACGGTAAACGACGATACTGTTTGCGCCGGTGCGCCGGTAGTATTTAATTTAATTGGGGCTAACTGCCAATATGATACACTGCGGGTGCATTATGGCGATGAAAATCTGCCCGGCACCATATCCATAAAAACTACCGCCCCCTTCAACCACACTTACCTGCCCGGCGAATACGATGCCTGGGTGGTGCCTTCGATTTATACCTGCGCCGGCGATACCCAGCGGATACATATAGTGGTAAGGCCGCCATCGGCCAGTTTTGCTAACCAGACCTCTTGCCTTTCGGGCGATACGGTATCTTTTATAAACAGCTCGGTAGGGGCCAATCGCTTCCATTGGCAGTTTAGCTGCGTGGCCGATACTTTCAATATTACCCAGCCTAAATTGTTATTACCGCATTGCGATACCTGTCGCGTAAGTTTAACTGCTTACAATGATGCCAACGGCTGCACCGCTACCCGCGAGCAACTTATAACTACCGCCTGCGGTGGAGTCGAGGCCGATTTTGCTTATTCATTCGCCCAATCAGTGGGATGTGGCGCCACATTGGTTACGTTTACCAATACAACCCCCGGTGCCAATGCCGGAACAACTTTATGGAGTTTTCCAAATGCCCCCAATACCGGACCGGTAATATCCAGAACGCTATATCCTGGTCACAACACGGTGAGGATGGTGTATATAGCCCCGGGTGGCTGTAGAGATACGGTGACAAAATTTGTAACCATTTGCGCTGTAAGCGTTGATTTTACACCGGAGCACATTTGTCTGCCCGATTCGTTTCATTTTTCGCCAATAATAATCGACCCCATAGGCTACGGATGTGATTCAATTATATCTT
>DATGXP010000497.1:0-4765 GCA_035298845.1 Chitinophagales bacterium | reverse complement strand
ATATTCGTTTATATGCTTTGGGCTATTGCAGGTATTATACTGGTGGGCTTAGTGCTCGTGTTTCTCGAAATTTTTCTTATTCCGGGTACTACACTTTTTGGTGTGGTGGGTGGCATAGCTTTGCTAATAGGTATAATACTGGTTTATACAACTTATGGCAGCAAGTGGGGGAACATTACTGCCGGAGGCACTTTTGTAGCAATACTAATTGCTATTGTTGCGGGTTTTAAAGTAATACAAAGCAATAAGCTAGCTATGAAGGCCGAGATTACCGGAAAGGTAAATGAACTTGAGAAAGGTTTATATACTATAGGCGAACGGGGTATTGCTGTATCTGATTTGCGTCCGAACGGAAAAGGAATGTTTAGCGGAAATAAAGTAGATATTTACACCAATGGCGATTATGTAGACCGCGATACCGAAGTAGAGATAATAAAAATCACCAACGACAAAATTTTTGTAAAACCACTTAAATCATAAACCCCATGGAGTTATCTGTAATTGCACTTGCAGTCATTATTATAGTCGTCATTCTTATCCTGTTCTGGCTGCTGCCCATTCCGCTTTGGCTATCCGCTAAGTTTGCCAATGTACATGTAAGTTTGATGCAGTTGGTTTTTATGCGGTTCAGACGTGTACCACCATCGGTAATTGTAAACGCCATGGTAACTGCTACTAAAGCGGGCATTCCAATTGAGCGCGACTTATTAGAAGCCCACTACCTGGCGGGCGGTAATATTGGCAAAGTAGTTCGTGCACTAATAAGTGCCGATAAAGCAAACATCGAACTCGATTTTAAAGCTGCTACCGCTATTGACCTGGCTGGTCGCGATGTGTTTGAGGCTGTTCAGCTTTCGGTAAACCCAAAAGTTATCGAATCGCCACCGGTAACTGCAGTAGCTAAAGATGGTATACAGTTAATTACCCGAGCCCGTGTAACGGTACGTGCTAACATTAAGCAACTGGTGGGTGGAGCAGGAGAGGAGACAGTGCTGGCACGTGTGGGTGAAGGTATTGTTACCTCTATTGGTTCGGCGGCATCGCACAAATCTGTAATGGAAAACCCTGATAGTATATCTAAAGTGGTGTTGGCTAAGGGGCTTGACTCAGGCACTGCCTTCGAAATTCTATCTATTGATATTGCCGATATCGACATTGGTAAAAACATTGGCGCCAGCTTGCAAATGGACCAGGCCAACGCTGATAAGAATATTGCACAGGCCCGTGCCGAAGAGCGACGCGCTATGGCTATAGCCCTTGAGCAGGAAATGAAAGCTAAAGCGCAGGAAGCCCGCGCCAAAGTAATTGAAGCCGAAGTGCAGATACCTATGGCTATTGCCGAAGCTTTTAGAAGCGGCCACCTGGGTGTGATGGATTATTACAAAATGCAAAACATACAAGCCGATACCGGTATGCGCGAAAACATAGCGAAGAACCCTGGCGACAAAAAATAAACCGTTGGTTTATTAACCATAGAAAAGCCGCTACAAAATTTTGTAGCGGCTTTTTCATTTCTAGTGCAGCAATGAAATCAAAATATGCTTCAATAAATTTTCGTAAAATTTTAAAATATGCGGGCCATGTTTCAAAATTTTAATACACATTTGCAGCGTATTAAAAATCACAACTCACAGTTAGAAAGAAATGAAGGAAATTGTAAATACTAAATACACTGTTGCCCGCGGCAAATCTGCCGCTTGTGCAAGGGTATTTATTTTACGCGGAGACGCCTTAACCATAGACGCGCATCCCATACTGCACAGCCTGTGCACTCCCTTCTTCCCCAGACGTTGATACTATAATCCAGCCTTAAAGTATTGCGGTGGTATGCCGCGATATAGTATGTGGCGTTATTCGCTGCGTGCATCTTCAATATTTATTGTTTTAATTTTTTGTAATTAAAAATTGCTTTTTCATCAATGGAGCAAACTTTTTTAATTTCTGTTGCAGAGCAACAGCACGAGCATTTTGCAGAAATAATTTGCCAGGAAATAGAAAACTCGGCCAAAGCAAGGGGGACCGGTATTGCCAAACGTTCGCCGGAGTACATCCGCGAAAAAATGAGAGAGGGCAAAGCTGTAGTAGCATTCTCAAGCACCGGTGAGTGGGCCGGCTTTTGCTATATAGAAACCTGGGGCCACGGCAAGTATGTGGCTAACTCAGGTTTAATTGTAGCACCTGCTTTTAGAAAAGGAGGTCTTGCTCGCGATATCAAGCGCAAGGTGTTTGAGCTATCGCGCACGCGGTTTCCCGATGCTAAATTATTTGGACTTACTACCGGTTTGGCAGTAATGAAGATTAATTCTGACCTGGGTTATGAACCGGTTACTTATTCGGAGCTGACCGATGACGAGGATTTCTGGAAGGGCTGCCGTAGCTGTGTAAACTTTGAGATACTGCAAAGCAAACAACGTAAAAACTGTCTTTGCACCGCCATGCTTTACGACCCGGTAGAGAAAGAGAAGGAGCAAGCTTTGAAAGCGCAACCGATAGTAACATCAGCCGACGGCTTAAAACCCACCAGTGGCGTTAAGCGATTGTTATCATTTATATCATCCATTTTTATTTAAACACCAAGCATGAAAAAAAATAAAGTTGTGCTCGCTTTTAGCGGCGGATTGGATACCACGTTTTGTGCGCTATACCTAAAGAATGATTTAGGATACGAAGTGCACGCCTTAACCGTAAACACCGGTGGCTTTAGCGATGATGAAATTGCGAAGATAGAGGCGCACGCTATGGCGTTGGGTGTGCAATCATTTAAATGTGTAGATGCCCGTGAGGACTACTATAATGATGTAATTAAATACCTGGTATATGGCAATGTGCTTAAGAATAATACCTACCCGCTATCGGTAAGTGCTGAGCGTATAGTGCAGGCAATTGCTTCTGCTAAGTATGCCAAACTGATAGGCGCTGAAGCGGTGGCGCATGGCAGCACCGGTGCGGGTAACGACCAGGTGCGGTTTGATATGGTGTTCCGTATCATTTCGCCGGAGCTGGAGATTATTACCCCTATCCGCGATTTAAAACTTTCGCGCGAGGCAGAGATTGAATACCTGAAGAAGAATGCGGTGGAGATGAATTTTGAGAAAGCCGCCTACAGCATTAATAAAGGCATTTGGGGGACATCGGTTGGTGGGCGCGAAACGCTTACATCGGCAGGTGCATTGCCAGAGTCGGCTTACCCTACCCAGTTGCAAACCAACCAGAACGAGGACCTTACTTTGCTATTTGAGCAAGGGGAGCTAAAAGGTGTAAATGCCGAAGTATTTGCAAGCCCTGTAGATGCAATTACTTACCTGAATGAACTGGCAAGTAAATATGCCATAGGCCGCGATATACATGTGGGCGATACTATTATTGGCATAAAGGGCCGCGTTGGTTTTGAGGCCGCTGCGCCGCTAATTATTATTAAAGCGCACCACCTGCTTGAGAAGCACACCCTTACCAAATGGCAGTTGTACTGGAAAGACCAGATGGCGGCGTGGTATGGCAACTGGCTGCACGAAGGGCAATACTTTGACCCTGTAATGCGCGATATAGAAGCCATGCTTACCTCTACACAGAAATTTGTAAGCGGAAAGGTGTTTGTAAAACTTTTGCCTTACCGCTTTGAACTGACCGGTATAGAATCGGAACACGATTTGATGTCGGCCAAGTTTGGCAGCTATGGCGAAATGAACCGTGCCTGGACCGGTGAAGATGTAAAAGGCTTTACCCGCATTTTTGGCAACCAGACCAGTATTTACCACCAGGTTAACAAGCTAAACATAATGGCAGATGAAGAAAATTAGGGCTGGTATTATTGGTGGCGCCGGCTACACCGGTGGCGAACTGATAAGGCTGCTGCTTGCTCATCCTGCTGTTGATTTGGCATTTGTGCAAAGCAATAGCAATGCTGGTAATCCGTTGCACGCTGTATTTCATGATATGTTGGGGCTTACTGAGTTAACCTTTGCAGCAAGCCATCAAACAGATATTGATGTATTGTTTTTATGCGGCGGGCATGATGCGGCGCGGAAGTTTTTAACGGTCAACACTCTACCGGCTGAGGTGGTAGTAATAGACCTGAGCCAGGATTTCAGGCATAACCAATCAAACAAGATTGGAGAGCGGGAATTTGTATACGGCCTGCCGGAACTGGACCTTGACAAGATTAAGGCGGCTAAGAGCATAGCTAACCCTGGTTGTTTTGCCACGTGTATTGAGTTGGCACTTTTGCCTTTGGCTTCTGTGAAACTTCTAAATACCGACATACATATAAACGCCACTACCGGTAGCACCGGTGCGGGACAGGCACCTACTGAAACCACGCATTTCAGCTGGAGAAGTAATAACCTTTCAGCCTACAAGGTTTTCGAACATCAGCATATAAAGGAGATAGGTGAATCGTTGATTACACTTCAACCGGGTTTTGATAAGGAAATTCTGTTTATTCCGCAACGCGGAGCATTTACCCGGGGTATTCATGCTTCGGTTTATATGGATTGTAATTTATCGGAGCAGGAAGTAACTGAGTTATACAACAACTATTACAGCCAGCATCCATTTGTTACTGTCAGCCCGTATGAACTGGATTTAAAGCAGGTGGTAAATACCAATCGTTGTTTCCTGAATGTTTCTAAACATGGGGGCAGGGTGCACGTAACATCGGTTATCGACAACTTATTGAAAGGCGCCTCGGGACAAGCCGTGCAAAATATGAACCTGATTTTTGGCCTGCCAGAAAACGCGGGCCTTCAACTAAAACCATCTGTATTTT
>DATGXP010000496.1:0-1854 GCA_035298845.1 Chitinophagales bacterium | reverse complement strand
GGCTGGGAAGGTATCGTAAGCGCCCGCGCGTATTGCCCTATTGGGCGATTCGTATATGCTGGCGCTTACCATGTCGGATGACAAGCACCTGGCTACACTGCTACAGGCACACACCGGCGCACAAGTGCTTAACGCCGGCGTAAGCGGCTACGGCACCTACCAGGAACTGCTGGTATGGGAAGATTTGCTGAAAGAGCGGCACCCCGATATTACCCTGCTGTTTGTATACCTGGAGAACGATGTGCGCGATAGCCACTGCAAACTGTGCCGGGCCGAGAACCAGATATACTGCCCCTGCTGTGAAATAAAGAACGGAACGGTAACAGAGCGCAGCGATTTTGAAATAAGGGCAGTGCCTGAAACCGGTTGGAAAGAGTGGTTAAAAAAGAACTGCTACACCTACGTATTGCTGCGCAAGCTAAAGAACGAAACCCGGACTACTGAAAACCCTAAACAGCATTTTTTCGATAAGGAAAGCTTTGCTTACAACGTTTACCGGCCGAACCTGAGCAGCGGCTGGCAGGAGGGCTGGCAGGTGTTTGGGTGGTCGGTAAGGGAGTTGAAGCGGCAGTGCGACACGGCGAACTCTAAATTGCTGATAGTAAACATTGGCGGTGTAATTCAAACAGCGTGGGACCTGCAGGTAGAAATAAAGAAGCAATTGGGCGATGATTATATACCGGATGACTTTGATATAAAATACCCCATTAACCAGCTCACTGCCATTGCAGATTCGGTGGGGGTAGAGGTGCTTGATTTGTTGCCGCCTTTCGTAGCGTACCGCAACAGGTATAAGCTGCCGGAGCCTGTGTTTAGCTGGTGTTGCGATGGGCACTGGAACCCCCTGGGCCACCGGTTAGCTGCCGACCTGGTGTATAACCATTTGATACAACTAAAGTGGATTGAAGGCCGCCCCACACCCGCCACACCGGCACCTGCCGAAGTTTTAGGGCCGCAGTTGATGGAGGATATTTACACGGGCCAAACCGTAAAATTTTAAGGTGTAAGTAGTAGCGCACGGGTTGCGAATACCGGGCGTAAAATTGAAAAATGGCTACCCCCCTGATGTGCTATGCCTTTGTTTTTGAGCCTGTTGTAAAATGGAGTGGCTACCCCACCCCTGCGTTTGGGCAAAATAAAATTTTACCTATACCGGTAATGAGATTACCGTATACAGTAATGTGCCATAAGGTTGCCCTGCGGAGCAAAAAAATTACAAAGAACGTTGCTACATATAAAGCGCCACTTAATTTGACGGTGCTTTATAGTAACACGCAAAGGTACGGCAAATGCTGCTGTAAGCGGCGTATTACCTATTGATATTTTTAACATCAGATAAACACGGGGTGTTGAAATAGATGTAGACTTGGATTAGCGGAATACAGGCATTACAAATGCCAAACCAAGGCATCCGCGTCGGCTTGGCTCGAGGCATGGATATAGACGGACGAGTTGAAACGCATGAACCATACATTAGCGGAATAAATACAGTCTGTTTAATTACCGCCCCGCCTTCGGCACCCCGCCTAAAATAGGCGGGGAAATTAAATACAAGCTGCGCGCATACTGTTGGATGTGTTTTTCGATTTTAATTTAGCTGCAGTGCTTATATATAACAGCAGTATAACTAACAACCTACCTCACCTCTCTCCACAAAAAATCCACTACTTGTTGCATTACAATTTCAAACATGGCATCGTCGCGGTCCCAGGGGGTGTGGCCGGCTTTGGGGAAAACGTATTCGGTATAATTTAATTTTTGGCTGGTGTAGCGCTGGCGGCTGCCGCCTAGCCCTGCCATTTTGAAAGGTGCCCAGCCCTTAACCGCGCGCTTATAACCATACTGTACTATGCG
>DATGXP010000495.1:0-4949 GCA_035298845.1 Chitinophagales bacterium | reverse complement strand
TAAATGAAAAAGTGTTGTCGTTAAAGTATTGTGTACGCGGTTTCCACTGCATCACGCGTTTCATTGGGTCAAACCCCGGCGAGTAACCGTCAAAAAAATTGCGCCCACCCGATGTGGTGAATGAAATCTCTTTCCATTTAAATGAAAATCTTGCATCGGCATTATACGTGCCGTTGCTTTCATAGTAACCATTCAGGCTGCCGCTTATATCTTCTTTTACTTTGCGCTTGCTTATCAGGTTAATCACCCCACCCAGGGCATCGCTGCCATATATCACGCTCATAGGGCCTTCTATCAGCTCAATACGTTCAATGTTCGAAAGGTTTATCTGACTCAAATCAACGTTGCCATCCATTCTCCCTATTACCGGCACACCATCCACCAGTATTTTTATCCCTTGCCCGCCTACACCTTGTATGCTGGCCGAAGCCCCCAGCACATTATCCTGCGATAGCCTTACATTTAATTGGTTAGTCAGTGCATCGCGCAGGCTAACTGCGCCCATCTCGTCTATCTTTTTGCGGTCTATTACCTTAATAGTATTAATTGATTGCTGTGCTGTAGTAGCCGATGCCTGGCCTGTAACTACTACGTCTTTCAGGTCATGGTTATCCTGCTCTAAGTGAGCAATAGTAGACGTTCCTATTTCAGTTTCAGTCAGTAAGGTTTTGTAGCCAAGTTTTTTTACCTGAACCTGGCATTTGCCACCAAAGGGCAGTTTAGCTATCCCTTTCTCATCGGTAAATGCAATACACTCCTTTTGTAAGGGGATATTTTTTACGCTTATAAATGCATCTTCTACTGCCGCGCTATTAGCATCGGTTATTCTCAAAACAAATTGCGCTATTGCTGCATTACACAACAATAGCGCAATGCAAAGCAACATGATTCTTGCTGTAACCCCTTTGTTGTTTGCTGACATATGAAAAGACTTATGATACTTAACTTATTAAAGAGCATGGCACAGTCTTCCGCCTGTGCCATGCTCTTTATCTAATTATTGAATTATCAACTTCTGCGTCTTGCTGGTACCTGGTATAGACACCATGTAAATGCCCCCGTTAAGCTGTGATACATCCACTATATGCTGGTTGAATCCGTTAACCATGCTAAAGTTTTCCTGCATTACCAGGCGGCCGCTCATATCATAAATAGTTAGGCCCGCGTTCTTTGAATCTGCTTTGTCATAATTGTATACAACACTAACCTGGTTGTGGGCCGGGTTAGGGTATACTGTCAGCGCACTAACACCGTCGATATCGTTAATACCGGTAGATGCTTCGTAAACCAGCTCTTTGCTGAAGATATAGTTGCCTGTAGAGCTACCGCCAAAACCGGTAAATATTACTTTCCAGATATCGCCGTTGGTACGTTTTACAAAAAATGCCAGCGAGTCTTCTACAGTCCAAGTGCCTGCAAATGTTTTCCACTCCCAGCCTATAGTGTTTATCTCGCTCTGAAAAGTATGGTTGGTATAGTCTACGGTAGTTACATTTACTCCGCTCGCCTTGATAGCACTTACTCCTTTGTTTAATACCACACCTGTAACTCCATAAGGTGTAGGCTCTGGTGCCAGTATCACCGTCATGTATTTTGTAAAGGTAATATCCCAGTCTGCGCTCACCGGCTCACGGTCAACAGAAGTATTGTTCTCCAAAGAGAAGTATCCGAAGTTTTTTCCCGTAAAGCCAGATTTGGTTACAGTGCCGGTTTGTTCGTTCTGCCCATCCAGGTCGGACCATGTGAATGAGTAAACGCTACTCGCTAACGAATTCATTTTAAATTTCTTCCACGCACCGCTGGCCAGTTTAATAATGTAAACGCTGTCGCCTGTTACCGAATGGGTGTTCATGTCATAATCGCCCCAACCAAGGTCCAGGTCATTATCCGGGTTGGTATTTAATGCCCCTTCTTCCCAGTTGGTTTCGGCATTGCTCAGCGGCGTGGCTCCTTCAATGCCCAAAGTATCTACCATCGCCCACTGAGATACTGGATATGGGCTTTGATAAACCAAAATGCCTTTTTGTGTGTTGGCAAAAATGGCTGAAGTATAGCCGCTTATTTCAAAAGCCAGGTCCCAGTTATCTTTAAGCGATGAGCCTTGCTCATCATTAGGTAAGCTATACCAAACCTGGTTGGCGTATTGGGGGCCGGTGGACACAGTATCTGTAACCACTACAGCGTAGGTAGATTGCAGCGAGGCAATCGCAATAATCATTGTAAACAACTTTCTCATGGTAGAATAATTTATGTTGGTTTTAAAATTTCGGGTGCGAACATATACCCTCAATACGCATTTTGTATGGTCTGAAAAGATGTTTTACAGAAGAGTTACAGAGGGATTACAAAGCGGTTACAAAGAAGAGTGCGCTGTATATTGGTAATCAATTCCTGGTAGTTTATTTAGGTTTTTCCGCTGGCGGTTACGGCCTATTGGGTAGGGTAATTGTACATACATTTTGCAATCTCAAAATATAATTTTAGATTTGTCTAAAATTAATTCGCGGTGATTCGAAAATTACTCTCTTCTTTATTCTCGTTTATGCTGGTAGCGGGCCTGTTTGCTCAGGGCACTGCCATAAAAGGGAGCGTTAAAAGCGCCAGTGGCGGCGATGGCGTTTCGTTTGCCAATGTGCAGGTGCTAGGCACAACTAATGGTATGGTTACAGATGATTACGGCAATTTTTCATTAACTATCGATTCGCCTATTGCCATTGTGGTTTCGGCTATTGGTTTTAAAACAGATACGGTTAAACTGGTTAAAGGTAAAACATCTTATACCGTGGCCTTAAATACATCCGAAAATAACCTGAACGAGGTGGTAGTAAGCGGCACCATGCAGGAGACTTCTAAAACAGAATCTCCCATACCGGTGGAGGTTTACTCGGCTAAGTTGTTTCGCAAAAACCCATCGCCCAATATTTTCGAGGCTATGAATATGATTAACGGTGTACAGCCACAGCTTAACTGTAATGTATGCAACACGGGCGATATACACATCAATGGTATGGAAGGCCCTTACACTATGATACTTATAGATGGTATGCCGGTTGTATCATCCTTATCTACTGTGTATGGCTTAATGGGTATTCCGCAAAGTTTGGTTAAGCGCATTGAAGTAGTTAAAGGACCTTCGTCAACCTTGTATGGAAGTGAGGCCGTGGCCGGGTTGGTTAATATTATAACCGCTTCACCCGAAAGTTCACCGCGATTGAAGATAGAACAAACTGCCAGCAGCGCCGGTGAATTCAATACAGATATAGCGGCCGCCTTCAAAATGAAGAAAGCGCAAACCTTATTAGGTATCAACTACTTCAACTTCCTTTTTAAGTGGGATGTAAACAACGATAACTTTACCGATGTGACCTTGCAGAACCGGCTTTCGCTTTTTAATAAGTGGAATTTTACCCGCAAAAGCGGTCGCCTTGCCAGCCTGGCCGCCCGTTACATTTATGAAGACAGATGGGGTGGTGAGATGCAATGGACTAAAAAATTCCGCGGCACCGATTCTATTTATGGCGAAAGTATTTACACGCAACGTGTAGAGTTGATCGGCGTTTACCAATTGCCTACCGGTAAAGAAAGTACCTTCTTCGATTACAGTTACAACTTTCATTACCAGGATAGCTACTATGGCACCATAAAATACCTGGCTACACAGCATGTAGTGTTTGCACAACTGCGCTGGAATAAAAACTGGAAGAAGATTTCCTTGTTAGCAGGTATTCCTTTCCGCTTTATACACTATGATGATAATACCTATGCTACAGCTAACGAAACTCAGACTGCCACGCGGCCGGCTGTTACTTTTCTGCCAGGTGTGTTTGTGCAAACGGAATACAAACCGGTAGAGCAGTTTACAGTGTTAGCCGGCATGCGCTACGAGTATCATAATGAGCACAAGAGTATTTTCTCACCTCGCTTGTCATTTAAAATTACTCCGCATCGTAATCACACTATTCGTTTAAGTGGGGGGAATGGTTTCCGTGTTGTCAACTTATTTACCGAAGACCATGCCGCCCTTACCGGTGCACGTAAGGTGATAGTTGCCGAAAAACTAAAGCCTGAGCAAAGCTGGAACGGTAATATTAACTATACCACCACCATTCAGCATAAGGCAGGTTTTGTGGGAATAGATGTGAGTGGTTTCTACACTTACTTTACCAATAAAATTGTGGCCGATTATACTACTAACGCCCAACAGATTATTTACGATAACCTGCGTGGTTATGCAGTAAGCGCGGGTGCGTCGGGCAATATCGATCTTAACTTTACCAATGGGTTAAAGATTCTTTTGGGTGCTACCTATATGCAGGTTTACCAGGTAGAGAAAGGCATAAAGACACCACAAATGCATGCCCCTAAATTCTCGGCTACATATACGGCCAGCTATACCTTTAACAAAATAGGGTTTACTATTGATTACACAGGTAAGATAAACAGCCCTATGTATCTACCGGTAGTACCAAACGATTTCCGCCCTTCGCAATCGCCCTGGTATTGCATCATGAACCTGCAGTTTACCAAGAAGTTTTCTAAAGGTATCGAGCTATTCGCGGGTGTAAAAAACTTCCTGAATTTCATTCCTAAAAACCCAATCCTGCGCGCCGATGATCCGTTTAATAAACGTATAAATGAAAACAATCCTAACGGTTACACCTTCGACCCAAGTTATAACTATGCACCTATACAAGGTGCCAAAGGGTATGTTGGTCTAAGATATACATTGGACTAGTCTAACAATGATCGCAGCAATCGTGATCACTTTTGCCTGCAAGTTTAAATTGCGGTGCTACCGGAGCAATTACTTTGCTATTCTCAAACTGCATTAATCGCAGGCTTATAAGTATTACTACTATGGTTACCCCCACATCGGCAGCTATGGCCATTATAAGGTTACTATAACCTGCAAAGGCAAGCGATATAAATACAAGCTTGATAAGTATAGC
>DATGXP010000494.1:0-4412 GCA_035298845.1 Chitinophagales bacterium | reverse complement strand
ACAGCACCGATAGCTACCCCCAATGTAAAAACGGTTTACACCATTGAAGTAGCCAATGACTCGGGCTGCACTGCCAGCAGCAGTGTAACTATAACAGTAGAGCCTGATTACTCACTATTTGTGCCCACAGCATTTACGCCCAACAACGATGGCAACAACGATGTTTTCAGCATTAACTTCGGCACCCCACAGTCAATTGCATTTTTAGAGGTTTCTATTTTTAACCGTATAGGCGAAAAGGTTTTCGAATCGCAGGACCATACGTTTGCGTGGGATGGCACCTACAAAGGTGTAGCCCAGCAACCGGCCGTATATACCTGGCAGTTGAAACTTACTTTCCTGGATGGTCACCGCGAAGAGGTGCGTAAGGGAACGGTAACGCTGTTGAAGTAAAAAAATCAGGCATATGCTGTTCACCCTTGTATTTGAAAGTAGCTATGAGGTTGATACATCTGCTTTGATCCTCTTTTCTGATGACTTAAAGGCTCATTTTAAAGACAAAACGTATGGAAGTGGAATTGACACAATGATTATTGCTTTTATCTGCGTTAATCCCCAATTCGATCATTTTTCCATCATCAGAAAACCTAAGTATAGCAAGCCCGGAAAAAAAGGAGACCTCTATGATTTTGGTAAAACTTTATCACTTGATATAAAGCTCAATTTTGAAAAGTATACCAATGGTTCCAATGAAGATCGGCTGAAATTACTAGCATCTCACTTAGAACAATTAACTACAACTTATAATGCAAAAATGAAGTCGATAAAAGAATTTGATCTGAATAAATTCCATGATGATCTATTTTTTTTCCTTCACCATAAACAGTTTGCCTAAGGCCATACGGAATTGCTTACAATTCTTCGGAAATGCCCTACCTGCCCTTAATAATTACTTTAAGTATTCTCCACTTTTTCTTGTTACTTCTTTTTCGCTTTCACATATCGGGTTACTTTTGCCGCGCTTTACCAATACATACAGCTAAATGAACGATGGTAGTTTATCTGAAAAAAGAGAATGGTGGCCTGAAAAGGCTTGACAGACCCGAGAAGGGATGCTGGATACATCTGTATGGCCCGTTCGGGACAGAAGAAACACAAAAGCTAAGCGAACAACTTTCGATTGATATAGATTTCATTACCGACTCATTGGATATAGATGAGCGCTCGCGCTACGAGAGCGAAGAGGGTGTGGACCTGATAGTTTTAAAAACACCGCTGCCTAACGACGGCATATCGGATATAGAGGCCAGTTATATTACCATCCCTATTGGTATCATCCGCACCGCCGATTACCTGATTACTGTTAGCGCTTACAAAAACCAGGTAATTGAGTTTTTACTTAACACACCACCGCGCAATTTTAACCCGGCCGATGTGGATGGCGCTATACTTACCATATTTGAGCGTAACGTAACTATGTTTCAGCAGTTTTTGAAGAACATAAACAACGAGCGTTACGCTTACGAAAAAGCCTTGTATAAATCATCGAGCAATGATGACCTTACCAAGTTGCTGAATATACAAAAGAGCCTTATCTACTTTGTAACCAACCTGCGCTTTAACGATTTGCTGCTATTGAAAATTCAGCGTACCAACTTTTTGAAAATAAAAGATGAAGATAAAATCGATTTGCTGGGCGATATAATAATAGAAAACCAACAGGCGCTCTCTATGAGCGAAATGTATTCCGATATCCTTAACGGTACCATGGACTTTTTCGGTTCTATTATCTCTAACAACCTGAACGAGATAATGAAACGTCTGACTTCGGTAACCATCTTGCTTACAGTACCTATGTTGATTGCCAGTTTTTTTGGCATGAACGTGGCGCTGCCGGGAGAAGGCCACCCTTATGCATTTGTATACGTGTTTAGCGTTTGCATTTTGCTATCGGGGCTTATGGGTTACTACTTTGTAAGAAAGAAGTGGTTTTAGCAAAAGGGTTGTGACCAGCCCATACCGCAGCGCTGTTGTTAGGCACTGAGGAATAACCGGTGGTACATAAATTATTACTTACTGCAAACCGGGTAAGTTCCACATCATTTTTTACCGCCAGTTTTCTCAGAATATTATTACGGTGTGTTTTGTAGGTACTATAGGATATCTTCAAATTGTTCTCTATTTCATCATGGTCGCACCCTTCCACTATCATGCACATAACCTCGCGCTCGCGGCGGGTTAAGATGGTCCTCAGTTCAAATCCATCCTGCAATACCCCCGTGCGGCTATATCCATTAGATACCCGCACATAGTACTGAAGTATTTTGCCTTGCCAAAAATCCTGAAGAAAGTCATACAACTTTTCGGGGCTGGTGTTCTTATCTATAAAAGCCCTGGCGCCACAATCGCGTGCCTCGCGAATTAGCTCAGGTGCATTGTACCTGCTTAGTATAGCTACAAACACGTTTTTGTACCGCGAGGTAACTTCGCGGCAAATACTGAAACCATCGTAGTGACTGGTGTTCAGGTTCAGCTCGAGAAAAATAAGGTGCGGCTGGTCTTCTTTTAAGTGCTCGAACATTTCGTCGTAGCTATTGCAGCCGGTGGCTTTCCCAACTTCGTTCCACTGCCTGAGGCAGCTAAGCATTCCCTGCACGAATAGAGGATGATTATCTATAGCCAGAATATTAATAGGCGTAAGCATATGGGATTGATTTATTTTATGAAACAACAGATACAGCCAAAACATTTACAACCCTGTATTATGCAGGGCACATTAGCTGAGTTACTCCTAAAAACTTAAATCATCTCTCTACTGTTAGACTGACAAGCGCCAATCTGGGTGTGTCATGGGAAGCACTATCGTTAGTGCCGTTGCCTGCTAATGTGACAACTTGTTTTCGTTTTTTTTCGCCCAACTAACGAACCGTATGTTTGGCTTAACATCCGGCAGTATACAGGCCACAACCTGTAAAATTGAGTGCCGGCTGAGTAGAATTGTGTATACCCATTTGCCGGTATAAATAATTGATGTTGTTGCATTTACCTCTAACATTTTAAAGCGAGGAAAGGAAATTGATGCGTTATTAATATTCACCCGGCAGACTTCATAAGTTTATCCTTTGCAAGTGTGTTTTACTAACAGGGTGTTAGTCGTTAATTTTGGGTTTTGCTTTGCAACTTTCCGCAATCGGGATAAATTTGCGAAACCCTTTTAATCAATGGCTAAGTATATTTTTGTAACTGGTGGGGTAACTTCCAGTTTAGGTAAAGGCATTTTTGCCGCCTCTCTCGCTAAACTTTTGCAAGCACGTGGTTACCGGGTAACCATTCAGAAATTTGACCCCTATATAAATGTAGACCCCGGCACGCTGAACCCTTATGAGCACGGCGAATGCTATGTAACCGAAGATGGTGCCGAAACCGATTTGGACCTGGGCCACTACGAGCGTTTTTTGAACATACCTACCAGCCAGGCCAATAACGTGACCACAGGCCGTGTGTATCAAACGGTAATAAATAAAGAGCGTGAGGGCGCCTATCTTGGCAAAACAGTTCAGGTTATTCCTCATATTACCGATGAGATTAAACGCCGTATGCTGCTACTGGGCCAAACCGGCGAATATGATATTGTAATTACAGAGATAGGAGGAACGGTGGGTGATATAGAGGCCTTGCCTTATATAGAAACCCTGCGCCAGATACGCTGGGAACTGGAAGAACACGATACCCTGGTGTGCCATTTAACGCTTATTCCTTTTTTGAAAAGCGCGAAAGAATTAAAGACCAAACCAACGCAACACAGCGTAAAGGAGTTGCAAACCATTGGTGTGCGCCCCGATATACTGGTATGCAGAACTGAAATGCCTTTGACGGATGATATGCGCCGCAAGCTGGCTCTTTTCTGTAACGTAGATAAAGACTCGGTGCTACAAGCGCTGGATGTAGATAGTATATATGTAGTGCCGCTAGAGATGCAGGCAGAAAAGGCCGACTTAACCGTGCTTAGAAAGCTGCAGTTAAGCGCCGAAAAAAGCAGCGACCTCTCTAAGTGGAACACTTTTGTAGATAAGCTGCGCAACCCTAAGTATGAAGTAAGAATTGGATTAGTAGGTAAGTATATAGAGTTACAGGACGCCTATAAGTCGATTCACGAATCGTTTATACATGCCGGCACCGAGCACGAGTGCAAAGTAATAGTAGAACCTATACACTCTGAACATATAGATGAAGATAATGTAGCCGGCAAACTGGGCCACCTGGATGGCGTGCTGGTAGCACCTGGTTTTGGTAACCGCGGTATAGAAGGAAAGATAACAGCTATTAAATACGTGCGCGAAAACAATATCCCATTCTTTGGCATTTGCCTGGGTATGCAATGTGCGGTGATAGAGTACGCGCGCAATGTGCTGGGTATGGCCCATGCGCACAGCACCGAAATGGAGCCCAATACCCCTTTTCCGGTAATAGAT
>DATGXP010000493.1:0-3221 GCA_035298845.1 Chitinophagales bacterium | reverse complement strand
AAAGCTTGAAGATTTAAAGCAAAGAAAAGGCTGTTTGTTTTTAATGCCGCTGTTTGGGTTAATATCCTGGCTATTTTAAAACACCGCCCGTATTTCGGCCCTGCCCGTATGCACCGATTTCATAGTCGATTTTTCACCGGGTGTAAAGCCCGTCATCCGTCCATCATACACCAGCGATAACTGAATGTTCTCCGTAAGGCTTTGCGAATAGCTGGCGCTCCATACCAGGTTGTTGCCGTTTTGCAAGCCCTCAAGCATAGCAAATTCTAATTGCTGGTTGGGGTAGCCTTTATCGTTATACTTTATAGTAGCATAACTAAAGCTGGCATCCACGGCATTTTTGCCTTGCCGGTTATAGCGCGCAGTAAGCGTCAACTTATGCGATTGGGCCGTTTGTTTCCCTACCGAGTCGTTAGGGTTTACTTTATCCGAAAATTCGTATTTAACCCCCACACGCAATATTGTTTTATGCTGATAGCTTATATCGGCAGAGCCGTCGTTGTGTGTAAACTTATAGCGCAGCGTGGTATAAAAATCCGATTCGTTGGCCTTGGTTCCGTTGGTATAGGCCCACTGTGTGTTCAGCGATTTTATAATGTTCCATCTTACACTCACGCCCTGACTTTGCACTATCCGGTTCTCAAAACCTGCGGTAAGCAGTGTGCGGTTACGCGCATAATTAAAATCGAACTGCGCTCCGTATTTAGCTTCCAGCCGGTTAAAGTAAAGTGTGTTGCGGCTGCTCACCGATGTAGATACAATCTGATCATTCTCCTTATTTAAAGGGAATGGGTTGAAGTATTGGCCCACGCGCTTGCTTTTATCTACAAACGTCTTTTTGGTAATGCTCACACTGGCAAACAGACTAAACATCGCTATCACTTTGCGCACACCTTTTTTATTCTTCCAAACTGCTGCGGGGTTTATGTTCAGCACTTGATTAAATTGATTCGTATTTACCGGCACCAGCTCAGGTGTAGTAACAAACGTGCGGAAGTAAGAGGAGTCGTAAGTAAAGCCGGATGGCTTAGGCACATATTCACCTATGTCTTTTACACCATTGCCGTTCTTGTCACCCTCTGCCGGAAAAATAAAATCCCCCTGGTTAGTAGGAGACGCCACAAAAATAACCTGCTGCTTTTGTTGCGTACCGGTTCCTATTTCATACAAAGTAGTGGAGCGGAAAACTCCTTTCAGTGCTGTAAAGCTATAATCTACCCGGCCCAGGTAAAAGTGCTCGGGTTGCTGCGATATAACCATCGAGTCTTTATTGGTGGCATGCCGGTAAGTAAAGTTGTAGTTAATAGTTTGGTTTTTTATTGAGTTTACCTGGCCGTTAACTGCTACGAACTGCGCCTGGTAAAATGCTTTATCAAATGTCTTTTCGCTATGCCGGTGCTCATAGCGCACACCCACTTCAAACCCAAATTTGTTGATGGCCGAATCGGCTGTGCCCGCATATATTTTATAATTCTGCCACAGGTAACTGGCATTGGTCATGGTGTCCGTTCCCTTCGCCTTTATCATGTTTATTTCATGGTCAAACAGGGTTCCTATTTTCCATCCTTTTGTTTTAGCCGAGGCATAAAAGAAATCTGCCTTCGGCCTTATATAATTAGAGTTGTTGAGAGTAGAAGTTGAGTTAAGGTAACTATTGGCAAACGTAATGTTGAACCCTTTTTTAGAAATCGTTCCATTAAAGGCATTCTCAAAACCACGGTAAGCGGTATCCTGCACAAAAGCTTTAAACCGGTAGTTTATACTGCCGGCATTCAGCCAGTTGTATGCAATATTAGCAGTAGCTAAATGTTCGTTATATCTCTTCGGCGCTGTTGCCAGGTTCCAGTCGCGGGTAAACTCAATATTGCGGTAGCGCTCTATGGTGTTAAACCGGTTCTGCAAAAACTCATAGTTCAGGTTGTAGGTTATTGTTTGCATGGGGCGGCTGGCACTATCGCGCTTGGTAATTACGCTGCCGTTGTAACCTCCCCTGGCCGCAAAGCCAATATTGCCGGCATTGTCTTTTTTCGAAAAGGTGTTATTGTCAAAGTTGCTCATCGCTACCTCCGCACTCAATGTATTATTCTTATCAATACGCACATCGGTAGCTACTGTATATAGCTGCTGGTATTTAGGGGTAACTAAAAACACTACCGGTTCATAAGAGCCCATAGGGCGCAAAGTAAAAGTGGCTGTATCTAAAAAAGGTGCTACCCAGCTAAACACCCGCCCATTAGCCGTACTGGTAAGGGGGGCATAATTTCCTTTACCCTCGCCCACATACGTAAATGTTACAGCGTACTTGGCTCTGCTGGTATCGGTAGAGTAAACCAATATAGAATCGAATGGAATGCCGAAAAAGTCGTAGGATACCAGGGTATCTTGTAGAGCGTACAATATCCGGTTAGCATCATAAGCCACGCTATCGTAGCCGCGGTAAAAAGCATTCTGTATACTGTCGCCCAGGTTGGCCAGAAACAACTTTTTCTCTGCATTCAAACTCTGCTGCACATTCTGTCCTTTGCTGTCCTGCTCACTGTAAACATTAAAGCGCACATCGGCGGGCTTGGTAATCAGTTCGGTATTGGCAAATATCGATGAACGCTGGTAGTTTTTATCCGAGTATTCAAACTCCACCACTATTCGCAGGTCTTTAGATATAATACGCCGAGGCATAAAACGCACTTCGCCCAGGTTATAATCAATTACATAATCTCGGTCGGCGCCCCGCTCCATCTTCGCACCGTTTATAAACACCTCTTCGGTGTTAGATAATACGATGATGAAGGTTTCTCCATTGGTACCCACCAGCTTATAAGGCCCCTGGTTACCCTCGGTAACCACTAAGGTGTTGCGCGCAAACTTACCACGCGATATACCACCCGCAACTCCGGTTTTTATAACCCCTACTTTTTTAATATTGAAAGCGCCGCTGTAATATCCCCCCAGGTTCTTTTTAGAGAATTTTAAAAAGTAATTCTTCTCCGGGTTATACAAATCAAAATCACCCACTATTACCTTGTGCTGGTCTTGCCGCAATTGTATAAACACCTTGTCAAACTCCTGTATTTGTTGGGTATTTCCTTCGGGTTGTATGGGGATGTTGTTATCGGTAATGGCAGCCGTTATCTCCAGGTCTTTGGTTAGCATACCGCTTAGTTGCAGGTTGAAGAGGGAGTTGAGCGTTACGTTCTGGTTATTGCCAAACGATACACTGCGCG
>DATGXP010000492.1:0-7908 GCA_035298845.1 Chitinophagales bacterium | reverse complement strand
GCTAAGGTTAAGGTAACTAACCTGACTACAGCTAAAGATGAAATTTGCTCTACCAACAAAGATGGTAAGTGTATGTTTTCGTTAGACCCTAATACAAATTACCGTATTGAAGGTTCAAAAGAAACCGGTGAGCCGGATACTAAATACCTGACAGTTACTGCTACTCAATCAACTATTGGCAAAAAGGCACCTACTACACTATACACAGTGCTTGAGTTAGAAAAGGTGAAGAAAGGTGTGGCTATCAAGGTAGAAAACATCTACTATGACCTGGATAAATGGTTTATACGCCCGGATGCTGCCAAGGAGCTTGATAAGCTTGTAAAGATACTGAAGGATAACCCTACACTAGAAATTGAGCTTAGCTCACACACCGATTGCCGTGCTACTGCTAAATACAACATGCAGCTATCCAGCAAGCGTGCTGAGTCTTGCGTTAACTATATAGCATCACAGGGTGTAGATGGCCGCCGTATGATAGCCGCTGGTTATGGCGAAAGCCGCCTGGTAAACAAGTGCCAGTGCGAAGGCGAAACTGCAGTGCCTTGTACCGATACCGAGCATCAGGAGAACCGTAGAACAGAGTTCAAGATCCTTAAATTCTAATTCAGATATAGTAATGATTTACAAAGAGCCGTCTCGTTTAAAACGAGACGGCTCTTTGTTTTTACGGACTTTAGAAATTTCCACCCATACTCAAGTCAATTTCCAGCACTATATCTTTGGTATGCCCATCACCATACACTATCGAGTCTATCTTTGAGCTCCGGATTACATAGTTAGGCCCATTGGCTATGCCCGCCTTTGATTTTGATGTAAGTATCCCATACCTCAACTACTTTACCTTTTAGCGTATCGCCTTTGGTGGTAAATATTACATCCTGCGCGAACAGGGCAGGGCTGATACCCAATGCTGTTAAAAGCAATGCAATAGCATTTAATCGCATTAAAAATTATTTGCACTTAAGCGCAGTTGCAAAAAGGTTATTGCCGTAAGGGTAGAAGATTTTACTCAGAAATGATATGCACTTCTGTTCTGCGGTTTTTTTGTTTGCCCGCAGCAGTGCTGTTATCAGCTGTGGGCTTGGTGTCGCCATAACCTTTAGCAGTTACACGCGCAGGCGCAATTCCTTTTTTCTCAAGGTACTGTTTGACCGCAGAGGCGCGGTCTTCAGATAATTTCAGGTTGGCTTCGGCTGTGCCCACATTATCGGTGTGGCCCGCTATTTCTATCACCAGTGTTTTCTGCAGGGTCATATACTCTGCCAGCTCATTCAACTCTTTACCCGATTCAGGTCGTAGCGTTGCCTTACCCGAATCGAAGAACACATTATCTAACGTAAATGTGCGTGGGGGAGAAGCGGTGATGGTATATTCAAACGTATAAGGCCCGCCGGCATCTGGCATATCCAGCACCAGGTCGCTTTCTACAGTGGTAAATATTTTGTATTTCACACTATACTTCTGCGCGGGTGGTATCAGTATGCTGAATTTGCCCTGTGCATCGGTTTTGCCACTAAACTCTTTTTTGTCTTTAAGCGAGGTAAAGGTTACCTGCTGGTTTGCAAGTGGCTTGTTCTTATTGTCTATTACCTGTACTTTAAGCAATGCCTGCGTGGCCGTGGGTTTAAGTTCCTGTGCAAAGGTGTTAGCTGCAACAATTACAAAGGCAAAGAAGAATAGCTTTTTCATAGCAGGATTTTGATGTAATGATAGAATGTAAGAACCTATAATAAGTAACAATTCTTGAGCCAGAATATTGTGTGCCTTTAAAACAAACTTGGGCCACCGGCAGGGGGTGTTTTGCCCAGGTGTGTATAGGCCAGTGCTGTAACCTCGCGGCCGCGTGGTGTGCGCTTAATAAAACCTTCTTTTATAAGAAACGGCTCATACACTTCCTCTATGGTACCGGCTTCTTCGCCCACCGCAGTAGCAATGGTGGTTAGGCCCACAGGCCCGCCCTTAAACTTATCTATAATGGCCGATAGAATACGGTTATCCATTTCATCTAAACCGTGTAAATCAACGTTCAAAGCTTCTAGCCCATATTTGGTAATGGCTAAAGTAATAGTGCCATCGCCCTTTACCTGCGCAAAATCGCGCACGCGGCGCAATAGCAAATTGGCTATACGCGGTGTGCCACGGCTGCGGCGGGCAATTTCGTAAGCGGCATCTTCATTTATCTCGGTGCGCAGTATTTTGCAGCTGCGCTTTATAATGTTCTTCAGCACATCCGCATCGTAATACTCCATACGGCAGGTAATTCCAAAGCGGGAGCGGAGCGGAGCAGTAAGCAAACCCGAGCGTGTGGTAGCACCCACCAGTGTAAACGGGTTAAGCCCTATCTGCACACTGCGCGCATTAGGGCCCGTATCAATCATTATATCAATCTTATAGTCCTCCATGGCGCTGTACAGGTATTCTTCTACTACAGGGCTCAGGCGGTGTATCTCGTCTATAAACAATACGTCATTAGGTTGCAGGTTGGTAAGCAGGCCGGCCAGGTCGCCGGGTTTTTCCAATACCGGGCCCGATGTGATTTTTATACTCACGTTCATCTCGTTAGCTACTATGTAGCTAAGCGTGGTTTTACCCAACCCCGGTGGGCCGTGCAGCAGCACGTGGTCCAGCGCCTCGCCACGCTGCTTCGCAGCCTCCATAAACACAAACAGGTTATCTACAATTTTCGGCTGTCCCATAAAGTCATCTATGGCTTTGGGGCGCAGGGCCTTCTCCACCTCTAGTTCGCTCGGGCTCAATTCTTCTTTTTCGGGGTCCAGGTTAGGGTTCATAGTTCGCAGTAATCAATATCTTAACGTGAATGTAATTCATTTGTTTTATACCCCTATGCAGCGTAAGGCACATTAACGCTATAGCGACTTTCTGCGCTTTAGCTCTTTCTTTATCAGCGATAGCTCACGGGTAGTTTGCCCTGCCACCGAGGTGTTCTCCTGTGCGCGGCGTATCAGGTAGGGTATCACATCTTTTACGGGGCCGTAGGGCAGGTATTTAGTGGCACTAAAACCCAGTTTAGCCAGGTTAAAGGTTATGTTTTCACCCATGCCATATAGCTGTGAGAAGAGGATGCGGTCGGTACCACGTTCTATTTTTTTCTTTTCAATCTCCTGCATGGCCAGCAGGTTGCTGTGCTCATTTTGCGATGCTATGCACACATGCAAATGTTCCAGGTTATCCAGGCATAGCCCCACCGCTTCTTCAAAATCTTTATCAGTGGCCTTTTTATTCGGGTTAATAGGGGAGGGGTAATTCATCTCCTTAGCGCGTTCACGTTCTTTTTCCATATAGGCACCACGCACTAACTTAGCCCCTAGTAGGTAATGCCCGGCTTTTGCTTTTTTAATCTGGTTTTTCAGGTAATCCAGCCGGTCGTGGCGGTATAGCTGAAAGGTATTAAACACAATACATTCTTTGCCATTGTATTTCTCCATCATCTCTTCCACCATTTCGTCCAGCGGGTTTTGTATCCAGCTTTCTTCGGCATCTACATATACAGCTACTTTATTGTGCGCCGCTACGTGGCATACCTTGTCCAGTCGCTTTTTTACCCGTACTACTTCTCGCTTTTCGGCTACAGTAAGCGGTTCTTTGTTTTGTATTTTTTCAAACAGGTCAAACCTGCCAAACCCTGTTATTTTAATGCACAGGGCTTTTACCGACCGGTTCTTTCCTGCAAACTCCAGCGCCTCTATATTCTTCGCTATCGTCTTGTCAAAATCTTCTTCTGTTTCTTTTAACTCTACTCCATAATTCAAAAGCACCCCAACATTACTTTGTTTAAGTTCATGTATGGTTTCCTTGCATTCCTCAAACGTTTCACCGCCACAAAAATGATTGTATACAGTATAGCGGAATAGCGGCGACACCGGCAGGTGCAGCGATAACGCCAGGTTGGCTATAGAACTGCCAAAACCCACCAGCGCATTATTGCTCATTAGCGTAAACATTGCTTTAGCCTTTTGCAATTCTCCATTGCTTTTACTGGCGTAGGCAGTTTCGGTATCTTCAAAAATATCGGGCGATATCTTCATTTATAGTAGTTAAGGGCTTCGTTTATGCTTTTTTAAGCTGGTGCGAAGTTGAAAATTATTTTCATTCTGATGACTATTGCTATTTTTAAAATTCAAACAGATTTAGCCCGATGGATATTGTGTTTCTGCTAGTTGGATTAGTAATAGGTTTTGCACTCGCCTTCTTCTTTTTAAAGAGCAAAGGCGAGAACGCCCTTGGCATGGCTAATGAGAAAGCACGCCTGCTCGAAGCCAATACTGCCGAGCTTAAAAATGAACTTCGATTATTGGCTGAGGCATCTGAAAGTAAATTGAAGCAGGAGCGCCAAGCGGCCGAAAACCGGCTGGCCGATGAGCGTGCCAAGGCCGATGCCAAATTTGCCGAAGAGCGCCGCAAAACCGATGCCCTGCAGCCCCAGCTGGCTACTGCTATCAGCGAGAACGAAAGCCTGCGCCAAAAACTGGCCGAGCAAAAGGGAGAGTTAGAGCAGCTGAATCAAAAGTTTACCAAGGAGTTCGAGAACCTGGCCAACCGTATACTGGATGAAAAGAGCCAGAAGTTTACCGAGCAAAACCGCAACAACCTCGATATCATTCTCAATCCATTTAAAGAGAAGCTAAAGGATTTTGAACAGAAGGTAGATATGGCTTACAAAGCTGAATCTACCGAGCGCACTACACTGCGCACCGAAATCAAACTGCTGGTTGACCTTAACAAACAGATAAGCGAAGAGGCCAACAACCTGGCTACTGCCTTAAAGGGCGATAACAAACAGCAGGGCAATTGGGGCGAAATGGTGCTGGAGAAAATATTAGAACGCTCTGGCCTGGTAGAAGGAACCGAGTATAAAACACAATTGACTGATGTAAACGTAGAAGGCGACAGGATTAAACCCGATGTAGTCATTTTTCTACCCGATAACAAGCACGTAATTGTCGATTCTAAAGTTTCATTAGTTGCCTACAATTCCTGCGTTAATGCAGTTACCGATGAAGATCGCGCCCGTTTCTTAAAAGGACATATAGACTCACTCCGCAGCCACGTAAAACTGCTAAGCGATAAAGGTTACCAAACTGCCAGCGGATTATCTACACCGGATTTTGTATTGCTGTTTGTACCTATCGAGTCATCCTTCAGCCTGGCCGTGCAGGGCGATGCAGAGCTATTCAACTTTGCATGGGATAGAAAGATTGTAATAGTTAGCCCATCTACTTTACTGGCTACCCTGCGCACCATTGCCTCCATCTGGAAACAGGAACGCCAAACCCGCAATGCGCTTGAAATAGCTGAAGAAGGCGGCCGCTTGTACGATAAGTTTGTTGGTTTCTACGAAGACCTGGTTAAGGTGGGCAAGAAGATGGATGATGCCAAAGGCGACTATGTAGAGGCTATGAAGAAGTTATATGAAGGCACCGGTAACCTGGTTCGCCGTGCCGAAAAAATGAAAGACCTTGGTGCTAAAACCACCAAGCAATTACCACAGGCTTTAATTGATCGTGCAAACCAATAGCTAGTAATGTTTTCACTCATTATATACATGCTTATTGCTGCCATCGGGTTTATGATGGGCTTTGTATACAAAAAATCGTATACCACGGCGCAGTTTTTCGAGGTTAACCCCAAGAAACTACTGCGGGCTTTTATGGCTGTTTTTATACTCGCAGTGCTATCTACGTTTACCCTGTCGTGGTTTACCATGCATGTGCTTAAAGATATTACCATACCCGACGATAGCGCCATGAAGTATAAGGATATCAAATCGGTAATGATATTTCTTATCAATCTCTTCTTTTTGGTGTTGGTGGTGTTGTCCAATTTCTATTCTCAGTCAAGTAAAAAACTGGCACCGGTGCCTTACATGCTGGCATTAGGGTTTTATGTGGTGTTCATATTAAAAGACGCCTATTATATATCCGATTACTACACTATGTGGCAAAATTCGCTGCAGCTATTAGAAGGCGACCTGCCCGATTTTCATAGCACCGGTTGGACAAAATGTGCACTTGCTTTTTTCGTTACCTCCTTCAATGCGGTGATGGTATGGTGGGGCTTGAGGAAGTGATAATGCCGCATGGATGAGAATCGCCTTTAAACTTTTTCTTTTTCTTATACTGACAATACTAACACAGATTGGTGGTGTGGTACTGCTTTTATCGTTTTTGCTACACACTACAATTGATAAACGCCTTAGTTCAATAGCTGGCAGGCGTATGGTTAAATCTGTTTGCTTCACATTTCTCTATTTCATTTTTACTTTTTTGTTGGTGCCACCTGCCGCTAAACTGTTTGGCCGTGTACGCTTACCAATGACCGGGCACCGCCATTTAAAGCCGGTCAATATGCTTACTTGTTTGCTCAACCGCAATTATGTGCGGCCCCAAATGCGCGACATAGTTTACCAGGTGGCCGACAAAATGCATCAACACGATTCTGCGTTTGTGCTCTGTTACCTCGATGCCAATTTCCCTTTTGTTAACCGGTTTCCCCTCATTCCGCACTTAAGCCACAACGATGGCCGCAAACTTGATTTGGCTTTTGTCTATCGTAATTCCACAGATGGCACACTTACCAATTCATCTCCCTCGTTTATCGGCTACGGCATAAGCGCCGAACCCACAGCAGGGGAATTAAACACAGCAAATTTTTGCACAAATTGTGGCTACTGGCAGTATGGTCTATTGAATAAACTTGTTTCGCAGGCTACTAGCAGACAATATGTGTTTGACGGTAAGCTAACGGCAGATATAGTGAAGCTATTCGCCAACGACCCACACATTGGTAAAATATTTATAGAGCCGCACTTAAAGAGTCGTTTGGGTTTAATGCAATACGATAAGATACGTTTTCAAGGTTGCCGCTCGGTAAGGCACGATGACCATATACATGTGCAGCTTAAATAATGAATACCCCCCCTGCTAATTACCAATAGTTAGGTGTTAGCCAATGCGGAGGTGGAAATTTGGGAAAAAATATGTTCTTTTATATTTCTATATAACCCCTAAAAAAATACCTATGGCTAAATGTGGCAACTGTTCTAAATCGTTAGAATTTATAAACTCTATTGGAAGCGGTAGTAAAGTATCTACCGGTGAAAGATTATGCCAGGCTTGTTTTGGCGCTTTTGCTAAAATTCATCCAGCCGGTACGCTTGGGAAATATACACTAGCCCAGGCCGCCGAAATAATTAATGCCGCTAAAGGTGGCGAGGTTGATCGCATTACCGCCCAACTTCAAAAGATAGGCATCAGTAAGGAATTAACCCCGGCTTATTGGCAACGAGGAGAGGTATACCAGCTGGATAATATAATAGGTGGCGATGAAGAAATATTTGCCATGATACAGGCTGCCTATAGCACCTACAAAGGCCTGTTGGTAGCTACCAATAAACGGCTGATTTTTATAGAAAAAACATTTACAAATCTCAAAGTCGAAGATTTCGGATTAGATAAAATTACATCTATTCAATACCAGGCCGGATTTATAGATGGGGAGATAACTATAATAGCAAGTGGCAACACTGCTAAAATGGAGAAGCTGGATAAAAATCTTGCGCAGGCCTTTGCCGAAAAAGTGCGTGCCAAATTGAGCGAGCCAAAGGCGCAGGCGGCACCGGTTACTGTAGTTAACCAGCCCCTGGATGTGGCCGATCAACTGGGCAAACTTGCCAAATTAAAAGAGCAGGGTATTCTCACACAAGAAGAGTTCGATGCGCAGAAAAAGAAGCTGCTGGGTCTATAAATAAGAGCTACCCTGGTAGCACTTTTATAACTTGTATAGTTCACACTGTCAGAAGCGGGGCATCGTTGTGCGCTTTTTGCTTTGTAATCCACACAGCCGGTTTTGTCAGATAGTTACAGCTTACAGAAACAATTGTTAATG
>DATGXP010000491.1:0-5204 GCA_035298845.1 Chitinophagales bacterium | reverse complement strand
AATAGTAGCGCCACCCGGAGCAGCCGTTACTGTCCATGCTGCCGCTGGCAGATTGGTTAAACCTACACTGCCTGTAGTAGTTACACAACCTGGTTGTGTAATAGTGCTAACCACAGGGGCCGGTGGTGTAACCGGCTGAGTAGGTATAGAAGCAGAATTAGATGGCACCGACGTGCAACCCGATGATGCTAATGTCACTGTAAAGGTATATGTAACGCCTGCTGTAAGGTTGCTAACCGTAGTAGTGGTAGTAGAACCCGTAATGGTGGCTCCACCCGGCGATACGGTAACTGTCCAGCTACTGGCCGGCAGGTTGCTTAATGCAACACTGGCTGTGGCCAGGGCACAGGTTGGGCCGGTGATAGTACCTGCTACCGGTGCCGGCGGTGTAATTGGTTGTGCCGGTATAACTGCGTTACCTGAAGCTACCGATGTGCAACCCGATGAAGTAAGTGTTACAGTAAATGTATAAGTGGTAGCCGCTGGTAAGCCTGTGAAGACAGCAGAGGTGGCGGAACCGGTGATACTAAAGCCGCCCGGTTGTGCTGTTACTGTCCATGCTGCGTTTGGTAAGCCGCTAAGGTCTACACTACCGGTAGATACGCTGCAAGTAGGTGGTGTGATAATGCCAACTACCGGTGCAGAAGGTGTAACCGGCTGGGCTGGTATTACCGCACCGGATGAAGATGCTGAACTACAACCTGATGATAATAAAGTAACAGAGAAGGTTTGCGTAGTACTGGCCGGTAATCCGCTAAATGTAGCAGTTGCAGTGCTTCCGCTTATAACCAAACCACTTGGTGCTGCTAACACTGTCCAACTGCTGGTAGGTAAATTGCTAAGGGCAACACTACCGGTAGATACGCTACAGGTAGGTGGCGTAACAGTGCCCACGGTTGGCACCTGTGGTGTAACCGGCTGAGCCGGTATTACCGCACCTGATGAAGATGCTGAACTACAACCTGACGATAATAAAGTAACAGAGAAGGTTTGAGTCGTATTAGCCGGTAATCCACTAAAGGTAGCCGTTGCGGTACTTCCGCTTATAAGCATACCACTTGGTGCTGCAAGTACTGTCCAGCTACTGGTTGGCAAATTGCTGAGCGCCACACTGCCGGTAGCTACGCTGCAGGTAGGTGGTGTAACAGTGCCTACAGTTGGTGCCGGTGGGGTAACAGGTTGCGCCGGTATTACGGCATTCGATGATGCTCCGGAATTACAACCAGACGATTGCAGGGTTACTATAAAGTTAAAGGTAGTGCCCGCTGCTAATCCACTAAAGGTAGCTGTAGCGGTACTTCCAGTTATAGTGGCCCCTCCGGGGTTAGCAGTTACGGTCCAGTTACTGGTGGGCAACCCGCTAAGTGCTACACTACCCGTTGCCAATGCGCAGGTAGGATTGGTAATGGCGCCTACAGTTGGGGCTGCCGGTATAGCTGGCTGTGCCGGTATTACCGCACCCGATGAAGGTGCAGAAGTACAACCTGATGATAGCAGTGTAACTGTAAATGTTTGTGTTGAATTGGCCGGTAATCCGCTAAAGGTAGCTGTAGCCGTGCTGCCACTGATAAGCTGTCCGCTTGGTGCAGCAGTTACGGTCCAGCTACTGGCAGGCAAGTTGCTTAAGGCAACGCTACCGGTGGCTACTGTACAGGTAGGCGGAGTAACAGTACCTACGGTAGGTACTGCCGGCGTAACCGGTTGTGCCGGTATTACAGCATTAGTAGATGCACCCGAGATACAACCTGATGATTGCAGCGTAGTAGTAAATGTGTAAGTGGTATTTTGTGTAAGTCCGCTAAAAGTAGCGGTGGCGGTATTGCCTGTAATAGTTGCCCCGCCAGGGTTTGCAGTTACCGTCCAGTTACTGGTAGGTAAATTGCTTAAAGCTACACTACCGGTGGCTACACTGCATGTAGGTGGTGTAATAGCGCCAATGGTTGGAGCCGGCGAGGTGGTAGGCTGCGAGTTTACTACCGCATTGGCCGATACTGCCGATACACAGTTAACAGAGTTAGTTACTGTAAATGTATAGGTACCTGATGGCAGGCCGCTTACTGATGTGGTAGTGCCTGTGCCGGTACTGGTTACAGCACCCGGGTTACGGGTAAGTGTCCATGTTCCTGATGCCGGCAGGTTGCCCAGGTTAACAACGCCTGTAGCAGTACCACAGGTAGGCTGAGTAATTGAAACAATAGAAGGAGTACCTGGTGTAGCCGGCTGCGCAGGTATAACTGCACCGGTAGAAGCTACTGAAGTACAGCCCGAAGATTGCAACGTAACGGTAAAGGTTTGTGTAGTATTAGCCGGTAAACCGCTAAAGGTATTAGTAGCCGTGCTGCCGCTTAATGTAAGCCCGCTTGGCGAAGCTGTAATAGTATAACTGCTGGTTGGCAAATTACTTAATGCAACGCTTCCTGTAGCCACAGTACATGTAGGAGGTGTAACGGCGCCTACAGTTGGCGGGCTGGTTGTTACCGGTTGCGCTGGTATTACCGCACCGGTTGAAGCCGCTGAAGTACAACCTGTAGACCCTAAGGTAACTGTAAATGTTTGTGTTGTATTGGCCGGTAAACCGCTGAATGTTGCGGTAGTAGTACTGCCTGTTAGCGTAAGGTTACTAGGCGATGCTGTTACCGTCCAACTGGTGGCGGGTAGGTTGCTAAGTGCAACACTACCTGTGGCTACCGTACAGGTTGGTGGTGTAACAGCACCCACTGTTGGCGCTGTAGTTTGATTTACAACTATTTGTTGTGTAGCAGAACAACCTTCCAGGCTGTAAGTAATTGTATGAGTGCCAGCACCAGCAGTGGCCGGGTTGAAGTTGGTTCCTGAAACTCCCGGGCCACTCCATGTGCCTCCTGCAACGTTAGCCGTAAGTGGGCGTGCAGCCGAGTTATTGCACATGGCAGCGTTGCTGCTGGTAATAGCTAAATCGCCTGTTTTCACAAAGCTAAGCTGGGTAAAAGCACCACCGGTAGCCTCTACTGCTACCGCGTCAAGCGTAGTATTTGGCCCCAGGAATATGCCCGTAGTTGCGGCTGATGAGGTTAACGTATTTATACAGCAGCCTGCATTATAAAAAGCCGCACCACCGTTTTTGCTAATGGTAAGGTTATCGTCATGACGATAGCTAATGGTGTATATACCGCAAGGGAAACCCTGTCTTTTATACCGGTAGCTAAAGTTGTCTACGCCTGTGGTACAGCCGGTATAGGCGGCACCGCCGGTAGCATTAATTGTGGTAGGAGATATAGCTACAGTATTCGCACTCCATCTTGTATCGGTATTGAAATCTACTGATGAATGTGTGTAGTAGCCAACGTAGTTTGTTCCTGGTGTAGCCGAATTGTACGCAAATACATTCCATTCGTTGTTGCCGGCGGTTCCATCGGCAGGCGAAGTGGGTACTGTATACACTACTATTGTAATAGTATTTGAGTAAGCCACAGTTCCGCACTTGTCGGTAGCTTTGCGGCGGTAATTATAGGTGCCGGCTACCGTTATGTTTCCGGGATCATAAGTTGCTGCTGTAGCACCAGGTATACTTACATTGTTTAACTCCCACTGGTAATCTGTGGTACCGTTTGTATTAGCAGCCGATGTGCCACCACTTGCGGCGGCCGAGTTGCTTAAAACCGGTGGATCGTAAGGCCCGCATACAGATGTAGACCCGGCATAGCCAATAGTGCCACCACTTAGTGCCGTGGTTACATCCACTACATTCAATGCGCCTTGCGAACCGCCGCCGCCTTCATGAAAACGGTATTCTATATTATCAGTTGAGCTTAATACACCCGTCCAGATACCATTATGCGCATCGCAACAAGCCAAATGCGAAAGTACTTGCCCTCCATTTACATATACAAATACTTCATCGTCATGTGTTGGTACATCTAAGCGGTAAACCTTACAAGGGAAACCCTGGCGCTTATAAACAACGCTATGGTAGTCTATACTTACAGTTCCTCCGGTATAGGTGTAGCCGCTTACAAGATTAGAAGGCGAGCCACTGGTTCCATTTACCCAAACATTACCCGTATTAAAGCTAAAGTTATTATCTACGTAGTAACCCTGGTAAATATTACTTGAAAGTGTTGTGTTATTGCCACAATACACATAAGCATTCCATGTGTTAGAACCAAAGGTGGCGGGATTGCCTGCCGTAGATGTTACAGTAACAGTTGTGGTAGCATCGTAGCTAGCCGGAACATTCTCCGCTCCACAAGATGACCACGAGCGGCGAAGGTAAGTCCATGTACCTGCTGCAGATGGAGTATTTGATGGCAATGTCTGGCTGTTTGTTTGTCCTAAATCTTCCCATGCACTACCGGTACAAGAATTAATACGGTACCAGCGTATATTTAACGTAGTGCCAGAAGCTGCAGTAGAGTTAGTAGTGCTGTTTATAGTAATAGACTGCCCAAGGTTTATAGAGGCTGACGAGGGCGATATAGCACCGGCAGTAGCCGTATTGCCATTTACCGTAATTGTAAATGTATTTGAATAAGCTACGTTGCTACATTTATCAACCACTCTTCTTCGGTAGGTATAAGTGCCGGCTGTTAGCGCTCCGGGATCATAGGTGGCGCCGGTAGCACCGCTAATAGCTACGGAGTTAAGTTCCCACTGATAAGTAGTACTTCCGTTAGTAATGGCGGCACTGGTTCCACCACTTGCGTCGGCACTGTTGCCAAAGGCCGGAGGATCGTAACCTGTACACGCAGTGGTGCTACCACCATAAGTAATAGTACCACCATTAAGAGTCGTGGTTACATCATTGACTGCAATGGAGCCAAACGACCCACCTCCGCCTTCTGATACCCTAAACTCAACTATGTCTGAGGCACCTAACACATAAGTGCCTGCATTTTGATTAGCGGTTGGAACCGGTGCAAAACAACATGCGCTGATATCATATCTGAGTGTTCCATTTACAAAAACCTGTGCACGATCATCATGGTTAACCAATATCTGGTAAGCTTTGCACGGAAAGTTGGTGCGTGATGCATTCCACGAATGGTTATCGGCACCTACCGCGCAACCACTATAACCGCTCGACTCACTTGGCGAATTGGCCCAGCGGTTAGGCGATTGAAATGATAAATTAGGTTCTGTATAATATCCGCTGTAGTTACTGCTCCATGCACCCGACCCACCGGCTGCATCGCCGGCCGCCCATACATACACATTCCATGTATTAT
>DATGXP010000490.1:0-6740 GCA_035298845.1 Chitinophagales bacterium | reverse complement strand
AAAATCAATTTTGCCATTTCGTTACCTCCGCTACATTTGCACCCGCAACAAAAAAATCTATGAAAGAATTTTCTACCCTGCTCACCGACCTTTCCGAAGGCATTTTAACCATCACCATCAACCGCGAAGACAAGCTGAACGCACTGAATAAAACTGTAGTTTCAGAGTTGGATGAGGTGATAGATGAGGTATATACCAATGACGAGATAAAAGGTGTAATTATTACCGGTAAAGGCCCCAAGGCTTTTGTGGCCGGTGCCGATATTACCGAGTTTAAGGGTATGAACGAAGAGCAGGGCCGCGCGCTTGCCCGCCGCGGGCACGATGTGTTCGACAAAATAGAAATGAGCGGCAAGCCCATTATTGCAGCCGTTAACGGTTTTGCATTGGGTGGTGGTTGCGAGCTGGCTATGGCCTGCCACATCCGCATTGCCAGCGAAAACGCCAAGTTTGGCCAGCCCGAAGTTAAGCTGGGTATTATCCCCGGCTACGGTGGCACACAGCGCCTTACACAGCTGATAGGCAAAGGCAAAGCCCTTGAGCTGCTAATGACTGCCGATACCATAGATGCTACCTGCGCCGAAAAACTGGGCCTGGTGAATGATGTGGTGCAAACCGTAGAGTTATTGGAAGTATGCCGCGCCATGATGCTGAAAATAACCGGTATGGCGCCTTATGCTATTGCGCAGGTTATTCAAAGCGTATATGCCCACTTCAAGTCGGGTATAGATGGTTTTGATACCGAGATAGACCTGTTTGGCAAGTGTGTAGCTACCGAAGATTTTATCGAGGGCACATCGGCATTTTTAGAAAAACGTAAGGCAAAATTTGGTGGCAAATAATTCAGATAAAAAACAACCTAACAGCAATATGGAATACCGGAAAGAGAAAGATACGATGGGCATAGTAGAAGTGCCTGCTAATGTGTACTGGGGCGCGCAAACACAACGTTCTATCGAGAACTTTCAGATAGCGCAGGATATTAACCGCATGCCTAAAGAAATTATCCGCGCTTTTGCTTACCTGAAGAAGGCAGCGGCCCTTACCAATTTAGATGCCGGTGTTCTGGATGAAGCCAAAGCCGATATGATAGGCCAGGTATGCGATGAGATACTGGCCGGCAAGCTGGATGACCAGTTTCCTTTAGTAGTATGGCAAACAGGCTCGGGCACGCAAAGCAACATGAACGTGAACGAAGTAGTTGCCTACCGCGCGCATGTATTAATGGGCGGTAGCCTGCTGGATGAGAAGAAGCACCTGAACCCGAATGATGATGTAAACAAATCGCAATCGAGCAACGATACCTTCCCCACGGCTATGCACATAGCGGCTTACAAAATACTGGTAGAAGTTACCCTGCCGGGTATTAAAAAGCTGCGCGATACACTGGCTGCAAAGTCGAAGGAGTTTATGGGTATTGTAAAAATAGGCCGTACCCACCTGATGGATGCCACACCGCTTACCCTTGGGCAGGAAATTTCGGGCTATGTATCGCAACTTAACCACGGCATAAAAGCGATAGAGAACACACTGGCGCACCTGAGCGAACTGGCGCTGGGTGGCACGGCTGTTGGTACCGGTATAAATACACCTGCCGGTTACGATGTAAACGTAGCTAAGCATATAGCCAACCTTACCGGTTTGCCGTTTGTAACTGCCGAAAATAAGTTTGAGGCATTGGCCGCACACGATGCTATAGTAGAGGCACACGGTGCGCTAAAGACCGTAGCCTGCTCGCTCATGAAAATTGGTAATGATATCCGCTTATTATCATCGGGCCCGCGCTGCGGCATTGGCGAATTGTATATACCCGATAACGAACCTGGCTCATCTATTATGCCCGGTAAAGTAAACCCTACCCAATGCGAAGCCATGACCATGGTAGCCGCACAGGTATTGGGCAACGATGTGGCTATTAACATAGGTGGTGCCACTGGCCACTTCGAGCTGAACGTGTTTAAGCCGGTAATGATTTACAACTTTCTGCACAGCGCCCGCCTGATAGGCGATGTATGTGTATCGTTTAACGATAAATGTGCTGTAGGTATTAAGCCGATAGAGGAGAACATTAAGAACAACCTGAACAACTCGCTGATGCTGGTTACGGCCCTTAATACCAAAATTGGTTACTATAAGGCTGCCGAAATAGCGCAAACCGCGCATAAAAACGGCAAAACCCTGAAGCAAACAGCTATTGATTTAGGGTACCTGACAGGAGAGGAGTTTGACCAGTGGGTAGACCCTAAAACCATGGTAGGCAATTTGAATTAAGAAAAAGGCCCTGCGGATTAAACGCAGGGCCTTTTTGGTTTTTTTGCCAATTATTAGAATGGTTATAGAGCGTTAATTTTCTGTGTTTCATTCCCATACTTTTCTATTTTCACCACACTAAAAAAATAAAATGAAAAAAGTTTACACTATTCTGGCGGCTATGGTAATAGGCATAAGCGCTTCCTTTGCAGGTGCCGGCTGTACCATCGACCCTTCCAACACACAGTTTTTTTCACCCGCTCCCGATAGTATCCCTTGTATCGAAAGAGGACAGAGCTATACACAAATTATTCAGGTACATGTACCTGAAACTATCGACGTAGGCCCTATGTTCGGTTTTCCGGCCGGCATAATTATTCTGGCAGTCGACTCTATGCAAATAGATTCTGTTACCGGTTTTCCAACAGGTTTAAATTATGCTCAAAACCCACCGGATGGTTTTTATCTGGGTGGCGATAACGGTTGTATTAATGCTTATGGTACTACCAACGACCCTGTGGGCAACTATCCATTAACTGTTCATGGAACTATTTCTGTTAGCGGTATTCCTCCCGGTTTTGGCTTCCCGTCAGATACATCTTTCCAGTTAGATCAAGGCCAGGGTATGTCGGGCATGTTTAGTCTGGGTGTAGATGTGATTAACCCCGGCGATGAGTGTCGCCCTGCACAAAACACAGGCATCAATTCTTTTAGCGCCGATTTAAACTCGCTTATGCAGGTGGTGCCTAACCCAAACAATGGTGTTTTTGAGTTGCGCTTAAACGCAGGTAGAAGAGTAGAAGGCGAAGTGGTGATAGTAGATGTTACCGGACGCAAAGTATACAGCCAGGCAATAGATGCAGTAGGTATGTATAGCAACCAGATTAACCTGCAGCAATTTGGCAAGGGCCTTTATACCCTGCAATTAAGAACTGCCAATGGTTTTGCATCCAAGAACATTTCAATCGATTAATCTTATTTATTACAACGCTTTAAATAAAACCCCAAACACAAACAATGAAAAAAGTTTATTCTCTTATTGCCGGCCTTATGCTTTTTGCAGGCGCCACGCAAGCTCAGTGTACTATTGATGCTAATGCACAAACTACGCCGGGTGTAAACCCTACAGCCGATCAGTTGCCGTGCATTATCAGAACTGTAGCTTATGACCAAACCCTGCAGGGCAAAATTCAGGATACAAAAGATACTGCATTTGTAGGTTTTGCTACCACTATTCGTGTCGATTCTGTTTCTATCGATTCTATCGCAGGCCTGCCTACCGGTATTACCTGGGCAAAAAATCCGGATATTTTGCTGGGTGGCGAAAATGGTTGTTTGCGTTTAACAGGAACTACCACCGACCCTGTGGGCCGTTACGACCTGGTAGCTTATGGCCGTGCCTGGTTACGCATTCTTGTGCCTAATACCCCAATAGGTTCTATCGACACACCATACGCTTACAACGGCAACCTTAACCGTTTCTCTCCATTTGGTGATTATTACCTGGATGTAATTAATCAGGGCGATGTTTGCCACCAATCGGTAGGTATTAATGATTTTAGCGCTGAATTAAACGCAGCTTTCTCAGTTTATCCCAACCCTAACAATGGGGTGTTTGAAATAAAGCTGAACGCAGGTTCGCGCGTTAACGGCAGCGTAAATGTAATTGATGTTACCGGACGTGTAGTGTATACACAGAATATTGACGTAATGGGCTTATACAGCAATACAGTTAATGTTACCGAGTTCTCTAAAGGCATCTACACCGTTCAACTAAGAACCCAAAACGGTTTTGCTTCTAAAAATATTTCGGTAGAGTAAGCTTTTACTTTTTACCGCTTATAGCAAACGCCCCTGAATTTCAGGGGCGTTTGTGTTTTTATGCAGGCAGGTAGATATCGAATGTAGCGCCCTGGTTAAGCTGCCCGGTAGCTGTAATAATACCCTGGTGGTTTTCTACTATCTTTTTTACAATGGCCAGGCCTATGCCAGTACCCGCGTAAGCTTCTTTGCTATGCAGCTTTTGAAACACTTCAAAAATCCGTTCGCTGAAATGTGGTTCGAAACCAATACCATTGTCTTTTACCGATATATGACAATAATCTGTTTCGGGAGATAGCCTTTTGTTATTCAGCTCGCGTCCTTTTTTTATGCTGCTTTGTATAATTATATGCAAGGGTACATCGGTGCGCGCAAATTTCAACGCATTGCTTACCAGGTTATAAATCAACTGACGAAACTGAAAGGCAATAATGTTGGCCGGGCATAGCTGGTTAGCTTCTATAGTTGCATTCTTTTCCTGTATGGTATCCTTCAGTTCTGTTTTTACTTCTTCTAATATTTGAGCAAGGTCGGTTTGTTCAAATTTGCGTTCCGCAGTATTAATGCGCGAAAAGGCCAGCAAATCTTCTATCAGCAGTTGCATGCGGCCGGCAGCAAGTTGTATGCGCTGAAAATTGTATTTGCCATTTTCTGATAGGTTTTCGCCGTCCTCTTCAATGATAATAGAAACAAGGGTTTGTATTTTGCGCAATGGCTCCTGCAGGTCATGGCTGGAAATATATGTGAATGCCTCTAATTCCTTATTGGCAATAATCAACTCGGCGGCGCGCTTTTCTTTCTCTTCGTTTTGGAAAGCCAGCTCTTTGTTCGCAATAATCAGTTCTGCCGCCCGTTTTTCTTTTTCTTCATTTTGAAAGGCCAGTTCTTTATTAGCGATAATCAGTTCAGCGGCGCGCTTTTCTTTTTCTTCGTTTTGAAAAGCCAGCTCTTTGTTGGCAATGCTTAGTTCTGCTGCGCGTTTTTCTTTTTCTTCATTCTGAAAAGCTAATTCGTTGTTGGCAATCAGCAACTCTTCTGACTTTCGTTTATCCATCATTCTGCTTTTTTAAAGAACCAGGTTCTGCCCTCCTGTAATTACAAAATTCGATTCGCTTGTCTGCATTCTTGCAGCTGAATTTTCAATATCCATGTCTCTTGCAATGTGCTGCAACGCATCATGTATAACGGCTTTAAGTTGAGAGAAAGCAGCAGGTTTGCGCATAAAATATTTTGCACCGCTGTCGTATAACAGTTTAACGCGTTCCTGGTCAAAAGAAGTTGAAAATACTATGACCGGAAGAAGTTTTAAGTCCGCATCGCTTTTAATTTCTGCCAGGCATTCAAACCCATTTTTGCGAGGCATATTCAGGTCAAGAAAAAGCACGTGGGGCAGAGTGACGTTATCGGTAAAAAGATGGCTCATTAACTCCTCTCCGTTGTGCACGGTAATCAGGTGACTGTTAAGCGCCAGGCTTGTTAGTGCATCTTTAAAAAAATGACAGTCATCCAGGTCATCATCTGCCAGCAGTATATTTAGGTTGTTCATGGTTTATGCGTTCAGTATATAATTTACACTGCTGGTAGAGAATGTTTTTTCGGCGGCTAAAGGCAGGGCGTTATAAATTATTTCTTTAAGCTGTTGAAAATCGTTTGGCTTGCGAACGTATATGTGTACGCCTGCTTTAAACAACTGCTTCATTATGCCTTCATTGCTGCTGGTAGAGAATATAACCACAGGAATATTTTTTAGCCTGTCGCTTTTCTTTATTTCTGATACACATTCGCTGCCGTTTTTTCGCGGCATGTTAAGGTCGAGGAAAATCACATCCGGAATTTCGTTACTCTCGTTCAACAGGTATTGCATCAACTGCTCTCCGTCATTTAATATAGTAAGCTCTGCCGATAAGGGTAACGTGCTTAGGGCTTTTCTAAAAAAGGCACAATCATCGGCATCATCATCAGTAAGTAGTATATTCAGGTGTTTTAATTCCATTTTTTTGTTTTAAGAGATACAGACCGCATAGGCGGACTCGGTATATGGGTTATTACAATTCGGGTGAAGTAACACTTATTTATTGGTTCAGTCTTTTATAATTTTACTTAATACTTACATGATTCACAGGTTTCTTGCGGAAGAAATGGTTGAATCCTGCTATTTTAGAGGGGTTAAGTAAGCTTATTAAGTGATCAAAATCAGTGTAAATCCTTAGTGTTTTGTCTTTTGGTATTCACTACCTTTACCTATCAATTTAAGCCATGAGCCTGATTATTTATGCCATACCGGTTTTTTTTCTGCTAATAGGCATCGAGTTGCTGATAGCCAAAATGCGCCATCTTAGTTATTATCGTATGAACGATGCGGTAGCCAATTTAAGCTGCGGTATTGGTTCGCAGATAAGCGGTATTTTTACCAAAACTTTCACGTTTATTGGCTACACGTGGCTTTACCAGCACTCTATCTGGAAGATAGAGGACAACGTATTTACCTTCATTTTGCTGTTTATCGGAGTCGATTTCTTTTATTACTGGTTTCATCGCCTGGCCCACGAAATCTCATTTTTATGGGGCAGCCATATAGTGCACCATCAAAGCGAAGAATATAACCTTACAGTAGCCTTGCGCCAGGCATGGCTGCAGGGTGCCTTTAGCTGGGTATTCTATCTTCCGTT
>DATGXP010000489.1:0-2534 GCA_035298845.1 Chitinophagales bacterium | reverse complement strand
AATGTAGCTGATTTAGGGGCCGGAATTTATGTAGCCCAGATACAAAACAGCAAGCAGCTGTACAGGCAGAAAATTGTGATAGAGTAGTTACGGACACTTATTTCAAAAACTCAAGCACATCGCGTTTTACATCTTCGGGGCGCTCGAGCATAGGCACGTGCCCACAGCTATCATATACTATTAAGCGGCTGCCTTTAATATCGGTGTGGAATCGGTCGGCATATTTTACATTCACTATCTTATCCTGTTTGCCCCAGAATATAAGTGTGGGGCATGTTATTTCTTTTATCCGGTTTTCATCGGGGAAACTATCGGTAGTAGCCATGGCAATAAGATGTGACATGTTACCATCGCGGTTCCACAGGTCAGTTACGCGCTGTAGCTTTTCTTCAGTAATTGCGGTGGGATTATACACTACGCGACTGATACCCATTTTTACCATAAACTTAGGCGCCCCGCGTTTTACTATCTGCTGCACTGCCGAATTCTGAAGCAGTGTGGCATTAGCTGTTTTCATTACCTCCTGCATTTCGTAGCCGGCGCTGTTAAACAGTACCAGTTTTTTTACCACATCGGGATGGCTTAGTGTAAGCTGACAGGCCATAAGGCCACCCAGCGAATTGCCCATTACATAGCAGGAGTCAATGTGCAGGGTGTCGAGAATGAAATTGAAGTAATCATTATACACCTGCATAAAATCGGTGCGGGCCGATGATTGCTTAGGAAAATCGGACAAGCCAAAGCCCGGCATATCTATACGTATTACCCGGTACCGGTCGTTTATCAGGCTATCCAGCGCCAGGAAATCGCGGCTGCTGCCACCAAAGCCGTGTATCATTAACACCGGGAACCCACTGCCACTTTCGGTGTAGTGAATTTCGGCGCCATTGAAGTTTATAAAGTGGGAATTGGAAAGACTGTATTTAGCTTTTGCTTCGGCCTTGGACACTGTAAGGTCGGGACGGAAGAATAAACCGTAAACGGCTACTAAACCTACTACGACTATGGATGCTATTGCTACTTTCAACTTCATGGGTGGGATTTTTGCGCGAAGATGCAGTATTTGTAATAATCACACCAGTATTCACAGCTTATAACATAACCGCTGCAATAAACACCAGTGCCTACGCGACTATACTACTTTCGTGATTGATAATTACTTATGAGCGCTACAAAAATCCCTTACTCTATACTTGATTTGGCTACTGTATTAGCTGGTAAAACCCCGGCCGATAGTTTTAAAAGCAGCCTTGACCTGGCGCAACATGCCGAGCAATTAAATTATAAGCGCATTTGGTATGCCGAGCACCACAACATGATAAGCGTAGCCAGTTCGGCTACCGCCGTGCTGATAGGATATATAGCCGGTGGTACAAAAACTATACGCGTGGGCAGTGGTGGTATTATGCTGCCCAACCATGCCCCGCTGATAGTGGCTGAACAATTCGGAACGTTGGAGTCGCTATACCCGGGGCGTATAGACCTGGGCCTGGGCCGCGCACCGGGCACCGACCAAACTACCGCTTATGCTATACGGGGCGAAAACTTTTACCGGCAGCATAATTTTGGACAGGATATAGCCACCTTGCAAACGCTTTTTTCGACCGAAAACGCCACCGGTAAAGTGCGCGCCATACCGGGAGAGGGGCTAAACATACCAATCTGGATACTGGGATCGAGCACTGATAGCGCTTACCTGGCGGCAGAGATGGGCCTGCCTTACGCCTTTGCCAGCCACTTTGCACCTACTTACTTAATGCAAGCGCTAAAAATATACCGCGACAACTTTAAGCCTTCGGCTGTGCTTAGCGAGCCTTATACACTGGCCTGCGTAAATGTGGTGGCAGCTGATACAGATGCAGAAGCAGAGCATCTGGCCACATCGCTTAAAATATTGTTTAAGGGTATAGTAACGGGTAAGCGGCAGTTGTTGCAGCCACCGGTAGAATCATTAGAAGGGATACTTACACCACAAGAGGAGTATGCGGCACAACAGCTGCTTACTTATTCTTTTATAGGCGGGCAGGCTAAGATTAAAACGCAGTTGAGCGCTTTTTTAAAAGCTACAGGCATTAATGAAATAATGGCCGCCACTTATGTGTACGACCACGCTAAGCGAGTTAACTCATACAAGCTATTTGCCGCCATAATGAACGGCATTGTATAGTTTTACAAAGCTGCATTTATAGTGCGGCCTTGCTGCCAAATGGCTACGGCGAAAGACAAATTTCTATAGCGCAATCATTAATTTATTTAAACCGGATTAATAAATAATCATGCCTTATGAGCGGGGTTATGTTATAGGTGTTTTACTTTTTTATATTTGAAAAAACATAAACACTATATGAAACCCCTATTTACTTTTCTCTGTTTTTACATTGTACTCGCTGCCCTTGGGCAGGATGTTGTTATTGATGGACCCGGAGCTTGCAGTGCTGGTGATATAACCGGTAGCTGGCAGGTGCCCTGTAATGTTACCGCTATCACAGTACATATATATGGCGGTGGCGGCGGTGCCGGTGGTGGTGGTGGTG
>DATGXP010000488.1:0-12036 GCA_035298845.1 Chitinophagales bacterium | reverse complement strand
TATTTCGCGGAAAGAATCTTCAAACTCCTTCTTCCTTTCTTTTGAAACAGGCATGGCAATGCCGTTATCCATTTCTATAAAGCTTTCGAGGCGGCTATACTTTTTTACAAAATTGAGGTTGATGAGGTGCGAGCGGTGAATGCGGAAAAAATTCTTGCGGCGCATTAAAAGGTCTTCAAAAAACTTAAGCTTTTTGCTAACCAGTAATTTAGAGCCATCGGCCAAAAACACATGCGTGTAGGCACCTTCGGCCTGCAGCTGGGTAATATGGCCTACCTCTACAAACAGCAAACCATCGCTTACCGGTACGGCTATTTTGCTAAACTCATCGCCCTGAAAATTTTGCTGCAGCACCTCCAGCCTTTGTTTCATATTATGACTGTTGCGGCGCGCCTTTGCTTTTTCTACAGCTGCTTTCAGCTTATCTACCTGCACTGGTTTAAGCACATAGTCCACCGCCGAGTACTCAAATGCCTGCACTGCATACTCGCTGTACGCAGTTACAAATACAATTTCGAAATCTACTGTATCGAAAAAATTCATCAGTTCAAAACCACTAAACTCAGGCATTTCAATATCCAGAAAAACCACCTCGGGATGGTGGTGCTTAATAGCCAACACCGCCTTGGGCACATTGGCACATTGCTCTAGTATTTTTACCTCGGGGCAGTGGGCAGCCAGCAAGGTTTCGAGCGAGCGGCGGGCTCTTTCTTCATCATCTACAAGTATTGCTTTCATAGTGGTATAGTTAGCATAACCCTGGTGCCCTGTGGCAAATCAATTATCTGCAAATCTATTTTCAAATTATAATAGTCGCGTAATAAACGTAAACGTTCGGTGGTGGCATCGGTTGCAAAACTCTTGTGCTTTTTCTTGCGCGCATTAATTTCTGCCGATGCTTTGCGGCCTATGCCATTGTCTTCTATAATACAAACAAGCTGTTGCGCACGTTGTTCAAACAGTACGTTTAACTGTTTGCTGCCCTGCTTATGCAGCAGCCCATGTTTTAAGGCATTCTCTACAAAAGGCTGTACTATCATAGATGGTAGCCTGACTTCGTCTTTATCTATGCCTTCGGTCACTTCCACCTTATAATGCAGCTCATCGCCAAAACGAAGTTTTTCAAGATCGAGATAAAGCGCCAACATCTCCTCCTCTTTCTGCAAGGTTATAAACTCGGCACCTGATGCCTCCAGTACCACCCGTGTAAGCTCGCTGAACTTACCCAGGTATAATTGTGCGTTAGCAGTATCCTGTTGCAGCACTAAATCCTGTATGCTGTTAAGCGCATTGAACATAAAATGCGGGTTCATCTGGGCCTTGAGGGTAGATAGCTGCGAGGCAATCATTCTTTTCTCCAATTCGCTTTTGCGCCGCAACGAACGGATGCGCCAGGCAAAAAACGCCGATACCAAACCAGCAACCACTAATACACACAACATAAAAAACCACCACTGCTGCCAAAATGGTGCACGTACAATAATATTGAGGTGCGCTGCTTCTGTACTTTCTACACCATCTTCGTTTAGTGCTTTTACTTCAAACACATAACTACCTGCGGGCAATGATGGATACCGCGCAAAATTACTCTTGCTATTGGTAACTACCCAACCGGTATCAAGCCCCACCATGCGGTACTTATAGGTAAACTCGCCGTGGCTGCGAAAAGCAATGCCCTTAAATGATATGCGGATGTTATTGTTGTAGTAAGGCAGGTTATAGGCAGCCACAAGCGCAGTATCGCGCTCGTGCACCGCAAAGGCCGAAATAAAAATAGAAGGGGCTACCAGGTTTACAGAGTTAAAATTTTCGGGAATCTCTACCATACCTTTGGGGGTGGCTAACAATATCCGACCATTTAAAAATTCGATATCTGTTATCTCGTTAGAAGGCAAGCCATCGAACCGGTTATAGCGTTTTATAGCTTTGGTAACCACCTCATACCCTATCAGGTTATCTTCTGTGGCCATCCATAAAGTGTTGCCAACTACTCCCATTTTTCTAACAAACCCATTGCTTATTCCTATTTCTTTATTCAATTGTATAGTAAACACACCCTTATTAAAACCCAACACACCATCGGTAAGTGTGCTTACCCAAACTATTCCGTTAGCTGTTTGGGCTATATCGGTTGCGGAAATTGCATGGCCATTAAATAACTTTTCATCCAGCGTTCCTTTTGCGCTTAGCCATAAACCATCCGTATGGCCCATCCATAATTCGTCATGCTGTTTATTTGCAAAAACAACCCTTGTTCGCTTACTGCGAAAAGTGTTTAGTGTATCTACACGGGGCCTTATACTTACAATAGCTGCATTAATTACCGAACCGATTAAATAGTTATCGCCACTTAACCAGCCCAGCGATTTTACATTGCTTATGCCCTGTGCGTGCGTAGCCTGCATAGATCCGCCCGTTTCGATAATCCAGGTTTTGTTTTGCCCTACAATAAGCTCTTGTTTAGCAGGGTTATACTCCATAGCCTGAATTTCGGTAGGGGTATTTTGCAGTGTAAGTGTAGTCATTTGCTTTGTTTGAAAACTGTAGCGCGATACCTGCCCGTTCTGATAGCCTATATATAAATTGTCTTTTTCATCTTTAGCCAATTGCTTTATGCGTGTATCGGCTAGCGGGCTATTGGCGGCGGTGTAAATCCACACATCGGAGGATGGTACTACAAAAATGCCATCCTGCAACGTACTGAACCAGTAATTGCCCTCTTTATCTAAAACTATATCGCTTACACTTTTGCCGGGGAAAAAAAGTTGGCCACCAAAGAGAGCGTGCAAATTGTAATCAAGGCAAAGTGCGCCGTTGCTGCTGCCAATCCACAATTTGCCTTTATCATCTTTACGCATAGCAAAAACGCGGCCCAATGATGAGGGCAAGTCTATTAACCACAGCAGCGAATCATTCTTCACCTCCCACAATGAGTTTTGCTTTTCGGTGCGGGAAAGAAGCAACAACCGCTGGCCCACCTTATGAAAAGAAGACATAAGCAGTGCGTCCGCGTACCGGTCTGGCCGGTTGGTGTTGGTGAAGAATTTTATACCCTGCGGGTCAATTACACCTAAAGCTTTTTTTTCAGAAAAATAAAGGCGGCCATTAAAGCAGTGAATGTCGGCAAAAACAGAGCTGCCCGGTATGCTTAGTATACTGGCAGAATTAACCGATTGCAAAATCTTTCCGTCCTTCACTTTGCATAAGCCGCTATCGGCTGTAAGCCAGGTGCAGGCACTGTCATCAAAGCAGAAGAAGGGATAGTTTTTTATCCGCTTGCTCCAGTCGTATTCCAGTTTTAGTGTATCAGTATTTACCGAAAAAATCTGGCTGGTAAAATTCTGACACCACAGGTGGCCCCGGTTATCAAAAGTGATATGCGAGATGGCCTTGCCACTATGCTGGGCGTTTTTAAAGGGTATAAAATCGGTGCCATCATATCTGTATAAACCTGCATTGCAGCCTATCCACATAAAACCATCATTATCCTGCGCAAGGTCGAACACCTCGTTAGATGGCAACCCGTTATCATCATTTATAGTATAAAAATACGGGTGCTGCGCAGCGCAAAAAGCCGTACTTAATATTATGAAGAAGAGAAGTGTGAATGGGCGCAACACAAGGTGAAGGAAAGCAAAAAGTCTTGTTATTTGTGTAACCCATAAAAAAACCCGCCTTCATTTCTGAAGGCGGGCCGCTCAAAACCTAACACTAAAAAACAGAGACAGCTGAGTATATACCTATTGTTTTATAAACCTTTTCACGGCGCTTTTACCCTGGGTGGTTTTTACCTTCACGGTATAAGCTCCCTGCGCCAAAGCGGCAATATTCAGTTTAGTGATCTGGCCTTTTATAAAAATCACCTGCTCACCAATTACCGAGTAAACTTCCAGCGCTTCTATCTGCTCATCGCATACAAGCATCAGGTAGTCGGTAGCCGGGTTAGGGTATACCTGTATGCTGAAATCATCTGCGGTTATATCATTTATGCCATTACATATTTCTACTACTACAGCCACGCTATCGGTAGCCACGCAACCTAAAGCGTTGGTAGCTGTAACCGAATAAGTAGTAGATACAGCTGGTGTTACCGTTTGCGAAGCAGTGGTTACACTATTGCTCCATACGTAACTTACATTGCCTGCAGCGGTAACTACAGTACCCTGTCCTTCGCAGATAGTATCATCGGCTGCGGTAACGACAAGCGATACCAACGGGTTAGGTACATTAATAGTATCTGCCACCGAGCAGCCGTAAGCTGATAAAGTTACGGGATATACGCCACCTGCGCTAATTGCGTACAATGCAGTGTCAGTGCTATAACGCACCAGGCCTACGGCATCGTATTCTACCCAATCGTTGGCTATATCAGTAGCAATAGCCCAGCGCACGGCGTCTATATTCATTACCGATGGCAACTGCACTTTAAATATAGTGGCTACCTCGGGCGCTGCCACTGCGGCAGCTGTATATACTACCGACCAGTTGGCGGTAGCCGCATCACGTACATATACGGTATCTATGTGGCCCGGTGCACTGGTTTCATATATCAGCACCTCTGATGCTAATACCGGGGTGGTATATCCTACTACTAAAAAATCGCGGTCGTCGCCATAATCATCGGCAGTCCATGCAGTATTTATATCACCATAGTTGGGGTAGGTGTTGGGCTCGCCAAGTAGTTGCTGAGCCGACCAGCTGGTAGGGCTATACTGTGTGCTAAAATCAATTACCAAATCTGCCCAGGTAGTATCGGGGCCGAAGGTGAACGTGGTATCGGCAATAGTTATATCAAGTGTAGTTGGGTTGCTAAGTTGTATAGTGCCGGCATCGTTATGACACAGAATGCCATCGAAAGATAAATCAGGAAGGGTTAACTGGGGTAATACGGTCAGGTTGGTAATTACTACACTATCGCAGGCGAAAAAATCGTGATACCTGCCGCTGATAGTATAAATGTGTGCGCCTACTGTAATACTTTCTCCGTAGCAAAGCGTCATGAAATTTTCTATGACCTCTTCGCTGCCATAATCAATATATACCTCTACGGTGCTATCGCAGCCATAATACTGGTAATAGTATCCCGCCAGGTAATAGGTAGTGCCGTTTACGGTTACGCTATCGCCACCACAAATGCTGTACTCGTAGCTATGATAATCCGGCTCAAGTTCATGAAAGTAAACTTCCACTATACTATCACAACCATAGTATTGGTAGTATGTGCCGTACGAGATATAAGTCATTCCGTTAATGGTAACACTATCCCCCGCACATTTTTGTACGTCGTGATATACATACGGCGGTTCAATTTCAGTTACCGTTATAATTACTACGCTATCGCAGTCGTAAGTTATTGGGTAGGTGCCCTCTTCGGAATATACATTGCCCCGAAAAGTTACACTATCACCTGTACAAAAACTAAGGTTGTAATTTATTGCAGGGGGTGCGTCATTTATAACTATTGTATCTTTTGCCACGCAGTGTGCCGCATCAAAAACAGTAGCGATGAATGTACCACTGCCCGTATGGATTATACTATCGGCACATAGCCAGGTTACATCATTATCGTAAATATTGGAAGTGTATGGGCCAGTGCCACCGGTAATAGTAAGACCCAATTCGTGCAGCACAGGTGCACAGGCAGGCACTACATTATCTATAGCTAGTGAAAAGCCTGTGCAGGTATTAGTGCCATTGTACTCAAATGCTCCCATATCAGGTGTGCCGTTGCGCAGGTATTCGCGCTGATCGAATAAGGCGGCTACACTGGCTTCGGCTGCATCTATAGCAGGGCTGCCGGTTATAAGTGCATGTGTAAGCATATAATGGCCGTTGTCGCGTAAGGTAGTATCCAGCACATTTAAAGCGCTGGCACCGTAAACATTACCAGCCACTACACCACTAATTACTGCACCGGCAGTATCACCAAATAAATTGTGGCCATCGAGCGATTGGAAATCGCCCCACAAGTCCTGACCCGCACCGGCAGCTGTATTGCCTACAAAAATACAATTGCTGATACGGCAGGTAGCGTTGGGGGCGTTTTGCAAGGCACCGCCTCTTGATTGAGCATGGTTATTATAAAAGGTACAGTTAATCACATCCATTTGGCCACCGGCATGGTTCTTTACTGCACCACCGGCACCGGTAGCAGAGGTAGAAGCGCTGGTGTTGTTGCTAAATGTACTGTTGGTTATGCGCATGTATCCGCCGTTGTTGAATGCAGCACCACCGCCCTCGCCGCCTGCATCGGTAGTGTAGTTGTTTTTAAACGAACAACCATTAATAATAACCGTATCGCCGTTGGCAAATACACCACCGGCCTGGTATTGCGCGTTGTTATTAATGAATACACAGTTATTTAAAGTGCTGTGTGCGCCGCAGCTACTCATAAACGAAGAACCAAAGGCGCTGTTGCCGTTATTTGTAAAAAGAAGATTATTAAAGCTTACGCGTATGCCACTAAGATTAACGCCTATATTGTAATAAATGCCGCTTATGCGCAGGCTCATATCTTTAGGCCCATTGATAATGCAAAATGTTTGGGGCAGCGGCCATAAGTACGCATCGCCACCTACGCAAATATCTATTACATGCGGGTTGGCCATAGTGGCACTGTTATCGGCATTGGCGCTTGTCATGGCCCAGGTAAGTGAACCCGGGTCGCTACCCGATAAGGTGCTTACATAAAAATGAGTGGCATTGGCGGCCTGCCATGAAAAAAGCAGGCTGCATAAAACTGCGAGATGGAGGGTAAATTGTTTTCTCATACATGTTGGTTTTGGTTGAAAGGTGAACCAAAGATGATTCTACCACTGGCCCGCAGCAACTAAATGGTACAAGATGCAACCTAAAGGGTATGAAAAGCAGAATAAGGAGCACCCTACTGCTTAACAGGAAAAGCGATTGTAAATTCGGGTTCAGGTAGTGTGGCATAAACCATTGCCCCTTTTAGCTGGCGGGTAAGCTCATACACCATACGCAAGCCAAGCGTAGAAGATTTTTTTACATCAAAATCAGCAGGCATACCAATGCCATTGTCGGAGTAATGCAGGGTACACAAACCAGTATTATCGGTGCTGATTTCTATTTTTAAAAGGCCACGTGCATGATTTATTTGGGCATACTTAATTGAGTTGGTAACCAGCTCGTTTATAATAACCCCCAATGGGATAGATGTTTCAATATCTAATGTAAGCTGAGTTGGCCTTACGCTACATTGTATTTGCACGGCAGAAGCGTTGAGGGCGCTTTTGAGATGCTGGCAAAGCTGCTGTATGTAATCCTGCAAAAGGATGGCTGTAAACTCCTGCTGCATGTATAACTTCTGATGAATCAAGGCAATGCTTTTAATACGGTTGTGGCTATCGCGCAAGGCCTCCTTAGCAGCCGCATCGGTTACCGTGTTGGCCTGCAGGTTGAGCAGGCTGGAAACTATTTGCAGGTTATTTTTTACGCGATGATGTATCTCGCGCATCAGCATATCCTTGTCCCTGGACTGCTGCTCTATCAGCGCATTTTTTTCTGCCAGCTGCCGGTTGGTTTTATCCTTCTCTTTACCGGTTCGAAAAATGAGAAACACCACAACGGCAAACAACAAAGCCAGTAAAACAGCCAATAAAACACCTACGCGCAAATACCGGTTGTTCAGTTTAAGTATTTCAAGCTCCTGAGTTTTCTTGGTTGTTTGGTATTGTACTTCCAGTTCGCGTTGAGCCAACTCGGCACGGGCCTGCACATTAGCTATGCTTTTTTGCTGGTCATCATTAAATACCGAATCGTTCCAGGCGCTGTACTGCGTAAAATATTCAAGCGACTGTTCATACTTCTTTTTCTTACGGGAAACTTCGCTAAGCACTTTATAGCCTTCGCGTATAAAAACACGGGCGTTATAAAACTGCGCATCACGAAGGAGGCGCTTGCCCAGCACTTCGGCTTCGGCAGTTTTATTTTGTTTTAAGTAAAGGTTGCATAATGCCATTATAGGGTTAAGCACATTAATGGGCCGCTTCAGACTATCGAACAAAGCGATTGCCTGAAATAGCATTTGCTGTGCTTCGGCCGGCTTATCCATCTGCGTATATAATTCGCCAACACCGGTTAGTGTAACTGCATATTCGTAGGCCCTTGTGCCGCTTCGGTTAGCAAAGTCAAGGGCCGTACTCATCATCACTTCAGCCGAATCTTTTTTTGCTGCACGCATATATTCGCCGGCCATGTTGGTAGCTATCAGCCCCGCAAAAGCAAGGTTATTGATGGCTGTGGCCTGCTGCATAGCGCGGGCGTAATATTTTAAGCACAGCTGTGGTTCGCGCCCGGCGGCGCCATATACCGTAGCAATATTATTGCAACATGCCCCAATAGTGCGCTTGTCGCCCGATTGTTCGGCAGCCTCTAATCCATCTAAATAATACTTCAACGAGCTTTCGTAATCTGCATTATCCTGGTACATGCCGGCAATCAGGCTTTTGCAAGCTGCTTCGTAATACTTGTTGTTGGCACGCTTTGCATAATTCAAGCTACGGCTATACTGGTCCATGGCTTCGGGCAGGCGGTTTTGTATGGCACGTATAAGCCCACGGGTACGGTAAGCATCGGCTAACAGTATAAGCGAATCGCCCGCAGGGGCCAATCTTATCTCCTCACCCGTTAAGCGTAGCGCCTCTGCGGTATCTGTAAACGCAAATTTATAAGCCATTACCCCGCTTAACCTTGCCCTTGCGCTATCACTTTTTGCGCTGTTAAGTTGACCGCACAACTCTTCTACAGTTTGCGCACGTGCAGCCACAATAGCAAACATAAGTAAGAGCCAGGTATATATTTTAGGCAAGGTCATAGTTATTCAATATGCAACATGCAGCTACTTTAGCTATGGTTCAACTTTATGGTATGAAAAGCAGTATAGGTGGTACAAAATACATTGCGGGCATTATTGCACACGTTTTAACCGTTCGAAAAGCTCCTCTTTAAAATTGCGGCTAAGCGGAATAGAGGCTTTGTTCATCACGATTTCGGTGTGTGAAAAAGACTCAATTTTTTTAAGGTTTACGATATAGCTTTTATGCACCTGCATAAAATCGTTTACAGGCAGGTTGGCCATAAAATCGCGAAAGCTGGAACGCACAATGTGTTTTACCTTTTCTGTAACAAGGTACAAATAGTTATGGTCGCTCTCCAGCCAAAGTATATCGGCTACGTTTACCTTTACAAAATGGGTATCGGTTTTTACAAACAGGCTATCGTTTACTATGCCCACCGGGCCGGTTTGCTCTACCTTGCTGCCGGTAAATGATGCAAGGGCCACTTCTATACTTGCAAACAGGTCTTGCTGCGAAAAGGGTTTAATTAAATACCCATTGGGCAATGTTGCCGCTGCTTTGGCCACCGTGTCTTTATCGCTATAGGAAGTAATAAAAATAAGAGGCAACTTATACTTGCTGCGAATCAGCTGGGCAAAATCAATTCCTGATTTGCCGCTGCCTAAATTTATATCGGATAAAACGATATCGGGCTTTTCTGCTTCCATGCGGCTTACCGCCTCTTCATAACTATAGGCCGGGTCCAGCACTTCGTAGCCAATCTGGGTTAGCATAGCTGCCATATCCATAGCTACCAGCGCTTCATCTTCTACAATCAATATTCTCACTTCGCTCATGTAGAAGTCAATATATAAAAAATCCCATGTAAGCAAAAAGCAGGCGCATTGATATTTGTAAATATCTTTACACTGAATAACATACGGGTTTATGAAACGCGAGCAGGTTTACGAGCTATTAGAACGGAAATACAAAGAATACAATTCTGCAAACTTTATAGCAAATGACCCCATCAGTGTTCCGCACCGGTTCACCAAATTGCAGGATATTGAAATTATAGGATTCTGGATTGCCATGCTGGCATGGGGTAACCGCAAGGGCATTATTAACTCAGGCAATAAACTGGTGGAGCTGATGGATGGTGCACCGCACGATTTTATATTGAACCACAAGGAAACAGACCTTAAACGATTTCTCGATTTTAAGCACCGCACCTTTAATGCTACCGATGCCTTATACTTTATAGAAGTATTTAAACAACATTACAGCCAGCACGATTCGCTGGAAACCATGTTTTTTAAACAAGCTGGTAAAAGTCAGAAGCCGGGTGATGCGGGTGTAGCTTTGGCTTCTTTTCACGAAAATTTTTTCTCACTGGAAGACGCTCCACACCGTACCCGTAAACATATTGCCACACCCTTGCGCGGCAGCACCTGCAAGCGCATGAATATGTTTCTGCGCTGGATGGTGCGCAAGGATAAACACGGCGTTGATTTTGGTTTGTGGAAGAAGATAAAGCCATCGGAGTTGTACATACCATTAGATGTGCACGTGGACCGCACCGCCCGCAAGCTGGGCCTTATCCGGCGTAAACAAACCGATTGGGAAACAGTGGTAGAGTTAACCGAAAACCTGAAGCAGTTTGACCCGAAAGACCCGGTTAAATATGACTTCTCTTTGTTCGGCATAAGTGTGTTAGATAAAATGGAGATACATTAGCCGCCATGGATATTCAAAAGCAACTTTTCGATTCGTTTGAAATTGATGAACAATTTCTACCTGCTACAACTAATGATAAGGAAAAGTTCCGCGCCATCCGGCAATTGCTAATCAACCGCATTGATGAACTTATCCGCACCGATTTTGATAAACTGAAATGGATACTCTACCGCATTGATATAAGCGAGAAAAAGTTAGCCGAAACGCTGAAGACAAGTGAGCAGGATGCATCTTCCATAATAGCCGATATGATTATTACGCGCCAGCTGGAAAAAGCCGAGAGCAGAAAAAAATTTAGCGAAGGAGATACAGCGGACTGGAGCTTTGACCTGTAGGTTCGATTACGCAGATAATTGCATTTTGATTACGCTGATTAATACAGGAATTATGTGATTGAATTTTGAATTATCTGTGTAATCTTGTGTATTAATCTGTGTAATCATCTTAAATCTGTGTAATCATGCATAATGCTAATGACCCCAAACTAAAAAGCTGGGTAGAAGTAAAACCCGGCAGCGATTTTCCTATACAAAATTTGCCCTTTGGTATTTTTAAAACAGCCGGTACACATGCCCGTGCGGGGGTTGCCATAGGCGAATATATACTAGACCTATCGGTAATAGCCAATGCGGGTTTACTTGATTCTATCACGTTTGATAAAGAGGTGTTGTCGCATCCTGTATTGAACGATTTTATTGCGCAGGGCAAGGCAGTTACTAATGCAGTACGCGAAAGGGTATCGCATTTGCTGAATGCCGAAAAACCACAACTGCGTGATAATAAAGTAATGCGCGATAACTGCCTGATAAAGCAAAGCGATGCACAAATGCAGCTACCGGTGCATGTGCCTAATTATACCGATTTTTACTCGAGCATAGAGCATGCTACCAACGTAGGCACTATGTTTCGTGACCCTGCTAATGCATTGTTGCCTAACTGGAAACACTTACCGGTTGGTTACCACGGCCGTGCCTCCTCTATTGTAGTTAGCGGTACGCCAATTCATCGTCCTAAAGGACAAACCAAAGCCGATGATGCACCGGCGCCATCTTTCGGCCCATGTAAGTTGTTAGATTTCGAACTGGAGATGGCCTTTATAACCGGTAAGCCTACTAACCTGGGCGAAAGCATTACCACGGCCAATGCCGAAGAGCATATTTTTGGTATGGTGCTGTTTAACGACTGGAGTGCACGCGATATACAAAAGTGGGAGTATGTTCCGCTGGGGCCATTCCTGGCCAAAAACTTCGGCTCTACTATTTCACCATGGATTGTAACTCTTGAGGCGCTTGAACCATTTAGAGTAGAAACGCCAAAACAAGAACCGGAGGTGTTGCCCTACCTGAAATCGGAAGGCAAGCGCAACATAGATATTAAGCTGGAGGTAGAAATTATACCAGAAGGTGGCCAGGGCAAAGTGGTATCTAACAGCAACTTTAAATACATGTACTGGAACATGTCGCAGCAGTTAGCGCACCACACCGTAAACGGTTGTAATATT
>DATGXP010000487.1:0-3128 GCA_035298845.1 Chitinophagales bacterium | reverse complement strand
CCTACCGGCCGGTAGCTATGCAGTAATAGATGCGAATGGCATTAATGTTAAAAGCTATTGGAAACCCGAAGAGAAAGTCACCCCTCGGGTTGAAACAGATTTCAAATCGGCGAAAGAAGAGCTTAAAAACCTGCTGGTATCATCGGTAAAATACCGGATGATAGCCGATGTGCCATTCGGTACCTTTTTAAGCGGTGGTATAGATAGCAGCACCGTAACAGCTATAGCCCAAAGCATAAGCAGCAAACCGGTAAAAACTTTCTCTATAGGGTTTAAGGAAGCAAAGTTTAACGAGAGCGAGTACGCTAAAAAAGTGTCGAAACACTTAGGCACTGAGCATTATGAATTTATTGTAACCGAGGCGGACGCTATGGGGCTTATAGACCGAATGCTGAATGCCTACGATGACCTTTATTCAGAGTCTTCGGGTATACCTACCATGCTGGTATCTAAACTGGCACGACAGCATGTAACCATGACCTTGAGCGGCGATGGCGGCGATGAATTATTTATGGGTTATGGCTCGTACGACTGGGCAAAGCGCCTAAACAACCCACTGGTAAAAATGCTGCGTAAGCCAGGTGCCGCATTGCTATCGATGGCTGGAGGTAAGTATAAGCGCGCAGCCGGTGTAATCAATTACAAAAGCCAAGCGCATTTAAAGAGCCATATCTTTTCTCAAGAAGAATACTACTTTAATGAGTATGAGTTGGATAGTTTATTAAAGCCTGAATTAAAAACTGAATTGTTATTTGACGAGCATTTGAATACCGCCCGCCAACTATCACCAGCAGAAGAACAGGCTTTGTTTGATATCAAATATTACCTGAAAGATACGCTGCTGACTAAAGTAGATATAGCCAGCATGCAGTACTCGCTGGAGACACGCACACCGTTTTTAGATTACCGGGTGGTAGAGTTTGCGCTCAATCTTTCGGAAGATTTGAAGAAGAAAGACGGCACTGCTAAATACCTGCTAAAAGAAGTGTTGTACGATTATGTACCGCGCCAGTTTTTTGATAGGCCTAAATGGGGTTTTTCTATTCCGCTAGGCAAGTGGCTGCTTACCGATTTGCACTACCTGCTGGATAAATACCTGAGCGAAGAGACAGTCACCGAATGCAATGTGGTAAACTACAGTGTGGTAAAAAGCTTGCTACAGCGATTTAAAAACGGCGAAGACTATTTGTTTAAGCGCATCTGGATATTGATAATCCTTCACCATTGGTTACTTAAATATAAGGGATGACCGAAGTACTTTACATGAGTTACGACGGCATGACCGACCCGCTGGGCCAAAGCCAGGTTATTCCGTATATCAAAGGATTGTCTAAACTCGGTTATCATTTCACCCTTATTAGTTTTGAGAAAAAAGACCGCCTTGAAAAATTTGGAACGGGTATAGCTACGCTGCTAAAAGACAGCAACATTGATTGGGTGCCGCTTTCGTACACCAAAAGCCCTCCGGTACTTTCTACTATTTACGATGCCTGGCGTATGCGCAGGAAGGCATTTGAGCTACATGGCCAAAAGAAATTCAGCATAGTGCATTGCCGCAGTTATATATCGGCACTGGTGGGGCTAGCCATGAAAAAGAAATTCGGCACCAAATTCATTTTCGACATGCGCGGCTTTTATGCCGATGAGCGGGTAGATGGTGGCCTGTGGAAACTGGATAGCCCGCTTTACAAAACGGTATATGATTTTTTTAAGCGGAAAGAAGTTGAGTTTTTAACCCATGCCGACCATACCATCAGCCTGACAGAAAACGGCAAGCGCATTATTCATTCGTGGGCGCACATACCCAATCAACCCGTACCTATACAGGTAATACCCTGCTGTGCCGACCTGGATAAATTTAGCCCCGAAAGTGTAGACCACACCAAACTACAAGCGCTTAAAAATGAACTGGGCATAAAGTCCGATGACTTTGTAATAAGCTATCTGGGCAGTGTAGGCACCTGGTATATGCTGGATGAAATGCTTGCCTTTTTTAAATGCCTGCTGGAGAAAAAACCCGGTGCCAAGTTTCTGTTTATTACAAACGAGCCTGCCGAACTGGTATTAAGCAAAGCGTGCGAAATGCAAATTGCTGCCGACCGGTTTATTATAACCCCCGCACCCAGCCCGTTGGTACCAACTTATTTATCGCTGTCATCTATATCCTTTTTCTTTATCAAGCCGGTGTTCAGTAAGCAGGCGTCCTCTCCCACCAAACAGGGCGAAATAATGGGCATGGGTATACCTTATATATGCAATACCGGTGTGGGCGATGTAGATGAAATTGTTAAAGATACCCGCTCGGGTTACCTCGTAGACCATTTTACCGTAGAAGACTACCGTAAAACTGTTAATACTATACTTACTACTACCCTGAATGCCAACGAAATAAGGCAAGGGGCCTTCAAATATTACTCGCTGACTAAAGGAGTAGACAACTACAATAATGTTTATTGCAAACTTCTTTCAAAAACATAGAGCTATACCTATAAATAAGCATCTTTGAGAGTGAGGCAGACCGTCCATAAATTTGCGGTTGGCCGATTTGAGTTCGCATTTAATATCTTATATTTACGTATATCATTAAGAATGAGAAAAACACTACTTCTTGCTTTTGTTTTAGGCTTAACCGCAACCCTGTTTGCGCAGGAATACCGCCTGGTGTGGCCAAAGAATAATTATGTATTTTCTACCGACACGGTCAACTTTAAGTGGAGTGTGGTAGACGATGCTGTAAGCTACGACCTGCAATTTTCTGCCGACGACCCGTCTTTTAATTCTGCCATTACCAGAACCGGCATTTTAGGGACAGCGAAACAGGAGATATTACTGTTAAGTAAGGCTTACTACTGGCGGGTGCGGGCTATTACAAGCCAAGGCACTCAGGATTGGTCATATGCTTTCAGATTCGATATTTTTGAACCACCGCAAAACAGCGGTTTAATGTTATGGTTTGAAGCCAGCCGCAATGTAACTGCGCCACCGGGTGGTGGGCCGGTATCGCAATGGGTAGACCGCAGCCCCACTCCTATTACAGCAACCCAGGCCGGCGCCAATAAACCCACCCTGGTAGAAAACGTGAATGAACTTATAGGTAAATCGGTTTTGCGATTTAGCGGCGGCCCCCC
>DATGXP010000486.1:0-3783 GCA_035298845.1 Chitinophagales bacterium | reverse complement strand
AAGTGTTGATGTAGTACTGTTGTTAATAGTTAAGTTGATGGTAATAGTGCTATCGCAGCCTGCAGCATTTGTCAGCATATCGGTATAAGTGCCTGAGGTGGTGTAAGTGTTGCCGGCAGGCGAAGTATAACTATTGCACTCAGTTACATTAAGTGTAGAGGCGGTACTGTTATTAATAGTTAGGTTTATAGTAAGTGTACTATCGCAACCTACGGCATTTGTAAATAATTCGGTATAAACACCAGAAGCAGTATAAGTATTACCGGCAGCCGATGTATAGCTGTCGCAATCAACAGCAGTAAGGGTTGACGTGGAACTATTATTAATAGTTAAGTTAATGGTAATTATACTATCGCAACCGTTTGCATTAAGTATAGTATCGGTAATTACACCGCTGGCAGTGTATACAGCGCCGCTTGGTGCTGTATACGAATCGCAGGAAACTTCGTTAAGGGTAGAATAGGTAGTAGCATCAAGGAGCGCCAGAATTTCGGCAGAGCCCAATGCACGGTTATATAAGCGGTATTCATCCAGTTTGCCTCCTGCAGGTGAACCTACATTCGAGTTATATCCCATTACTTTAAATGGTCCACCGCTGCTTAGCGTAAACGCACCCTGAGCAACTGTATTTATCAAAGTACCATCCAGGTAGGCTTTGATATTACCTAGCGTAGCGTCGTAAACAAAGGTGGTCATGTGCGGTGCGACTGTTGCGCCACCTGTTACCAGTACATCGGTAAGTCCGGTTCCGCGCAAAATCCAGTTATTAGCTCCTGCTATACCATTGGTAAAGCAGCGGAAGCCATTGGCAGCGCCATCTCCAAAAATGTAAAATAAGGTAGAACTTGATGTAATATCCTGGGTCCACATAGATATAGACCAGCTGGCGTTTGATGAAAGATTAGTAGCATAACCTGTATTCAGGTAATCGGTGGTAGATGAGTTGCCTGAGCCTATCAGCGCTCCGCCGCATAAACCGGTACCACCCTGGGTAAGGGCTCCCTGTATAATGGCTGTAGCTGTACCTGGTGGGGGAGAAGATGCTCTGTTGGTTACTGTAGTGCCCACTTCATTAAACTGGTAGTAAAGTACTTCTGGCGCAGGTGCTCCGCAATTGGTGGTGTTAATGGTAAGGTTAATGGTTATAACACTATCGCAGCCTACGGAGTTAGGTATTGTATCTGTATATACCCCCGATGAAGTATAATTAGCCCCCGAAGGGGCTGTGTAATAAAAACATGCCGTTACTGTAAGCGAACTGGCAGTAGGTTGCAACTTGGTAAAGTTGATTGTAATTACGCTATCGCAGCCACTTACATTGGGTATGGTATCATTATAAATGCCGGATGCAGTATAAGTATTGCCCGAAGGAGATACATAGTTACATGCTGTAACGCTGATAGTGCTTGCCGATGGCTGGTTAATAGTAAGGTTGTATGTAATAATACTATCACAGCCATTTATATTACTAACAGTATCATTATATACACCCGATGCCGTATACACATCGCCACCTGCGGTAGTAAACGATGAGCAGGCTGTATCGGTTGAAGTAGTAAAATCTACTGTGTAAGTTAATGTAGCCACTTCCTGTGCTGTAAGTGCACGGTTATATATTCGGAACTCATCTAATTTGCCTCCGGCTGGTGAGCCCACGTTAGATGCATAGCCCATAACTTTAAATGGTCCTGCACCCGAAATTGTGGGGCCGGTTTGTGTTACTGTATTAATCAATGCTCCATCAAGGTATGCTTTGATGTTCCCATCTGCCTGGCTGTATACGAAGGTAGTTACGTGTGGAGCAACGGTAGCCCCTCCAGTAACAAGCACATCCGACATTGTTCCACGTAGTATCCAGTTATTTGCACCTGCTACTCCATTGGTAAAACAACGGAAACTGCCCGCACCTGCGTCACCAAAAATGTAAAAAAGAGTGGAGCTGGCGGTAATATCTTTCGTATACATAGATATAGTCCAATCAGTGCCCGTAAGATTGGTGGCCCACCCTGTGTTCAGATAATCTGTACTTGATGAATTTCCAGTACCTATTAAAGCCCCGCCGCATTGTCCACCATCGCCCTGAGTAAGGCTGCCCATAATAGTTGCCGTACTCGTACCCGTTGGTGGGTTTGTGGCAAGGTTCGTAACGGTAGTGCCTGTTTCTTCAAACCGGTAAAAAAGCAATTCAGGCGTTGGTGCCTGTGCAAAAGTTGTTGCGTAGCAACACAACAGGGCGGCAAACACAACTGCTTGGGTAAAAATTTTTTTCATGCGAAGGGGTTTGGGTTATTTATGGCGCGAAATTACAATTAGAATCAGTTTTAACGAATTTTTGCCATCGAAAATGCACGCAGGAACCAGAGGAAGCCAGTATTTCATTAAAAACTGCTTGATTAAGGGTCTATTATCTTTCCCATTTTTTAAGCGCGCGGAAATTGATTGTTCGAACTGAGGGGTTATTCTAAAAACCTCGCTTTTAAGGCTGGGGTGGGTATGCGGCATGTTTCTCTCTTTCCAAACCATTTATAGCGGTTGCGTGCCACCAGGTTGTAAAAAAAGTTGCGCATAAAAGGCGGCACCAGTAAGAATATAGACATGAGTGAATAAAGCCCGCCCAGCTGTTTTAATATCCGCAATACCGCAGATGAATGCGTGTAGCCCTTACCATTATCGTAATATACAATAGTATTCATGTAATCGCCCTGTAACTCAAGTTCGGCAACTTTTTGCCGACCGTACTCCGATTGCAACGATGCAAATTTAAACTGCTCCTTTTTGTCGTGGTCTATCATCCAGTTAACGTAGCCGTTACACAGGTTACAAACCCCGTCAAATAGTATCACACGCATCACAAGCCGGTTTTAATAATCTTATGCTGAAACGATTTACCGCTTTGTGTGTCGCGCAGATTCAGGATATAAATGCCGGCATTTAAACTGCTAATGTCTAACTGGTTAATAATGTTACGCTCCAGCATTACAGTTTCGCCAAGCATGTTAAGCACATGGGCTTCAAACATCGCTCCGCTTTGTTGGCTATTGATAGTAAGCAGGCCGGTAGTTGGGTTCGGGTATATCCTTATGTTGTTTTCCTCTTTCAGGTTATCTACCGCTGTGCTGCCTCCCCAATAGTTGCTGTCAAATATCAACCGTATCATGGGCGAGCCTGGTATATTTATCGATGATGTTGTCCATCTGCCATTGGCATATATATACATGTGCGACCTGCCTAGCGGGCTGTTTACATCATAGCCTAACTGCAATCTGCGCGAATCAGTCTGTGTCCAGCCAAAATAAATTTTCCGGTCTACCTGCAGTGGCGTTTCAAGTTTATAAGTAGTAAAGCCATTTACCGAGTCTACATACAAAGGTTTTTTATTATCCACTGTAAGCATAAGTGTGCTGTCATCTACAAACAGGAAATTATTAAGCGATAGGCTATCCCATGCATTAAAGTTAAACACAAGGTCCGCTACATTTTCTTCTACTTGCGAATACTGCACCTGGAAGCCCACCAGCGTATCCGGTTGGTTAAGTGTAAACTCATAAGCAAATTTCTTTACGCCTGGTGTACCTGTTAATCCGTACGACAACTCAGCCGACCCATCATCATATGCATAAGTATTATCAAAGCGCTGTGTGTGGTATAAAGTATCGTTGCTGCTGTTCACATCCGCTGGGTTTATGGCCACTCTTGTATTTAGTACCAGGCTGTCTACAGGCCAGTTGGGCGAGGTTGGTATTATATACTCTGATGCCGGGTTTATTTGTATGTAGCTATAGT
>DATGXP010000485.1:0-4999 GCA_035298845.1 Chitinophagales bacterium | reverse complement strand
TGTTCATTATGAGTTTACCGTGGGTTACTTGTTGGGTAATAACCCACCTAAAGAAGCGCCTACGGAACCCATACATACTGATGTACAGGGTGTAGACGATAATCCTGTAAGGTTACAGGTGTATCCTAACCCTGCCACCGGTTTGCTGAATGTGGAGGTTAACCTGGCCGCAGATGAGGAAGGGGTAATAGAGCTTACTGATATTTCGGGCAGAACTATACGCACTATTCATACTGACAACTCTATCCGCCACCACGTTACCCTGCAAACGGATGAACTTGCAAAGGGTATGTACTTTGTAAGCTACCGCTCGCAAAATGCACGGGTAAGCAAGCGGGTTATTATGCAGTAGATTCGTGCTGTTTTTAACCTGTTTGTAACAAGGTTTCACTTCTATTATTGCCGAAATAGAATTTCTTTGTCCGGTCATTAAATCTGGCCATATGAAACTTTGCTTATTCTATTTTGTATTGTTTGTATTTTCTTCCTCATTCCTCATTCCCACTTCCGCACTATCCCAAGACTCTTCTATCTGCTATCTGCGCGATGCAAGCGGACGTGTGCGCGAGCATAATGTCGACTTTTTGAAGATGAACCTGAATGTAAAGTTCAATACTAAAGAGGGGAAAGTAATGGGCAATGTTAAGTACGATTTCAGGCCCATACAATATGTAGTAGATACGCTTTTTTTAGATGCACCGGGTATTGATGTAAAAAAGGTATTGCTGGATGGTAAAGATGTAACCTTCAATAAAGATAGCGCCGGCCTTACTATCCGTTTCTATCAGCCTATGAGCTGGAACAAACAGTATAAACTGGATATTACTTATGAAGCCACCCCGCGCAAAGGCCTCTACTTTATAGGCTGGAATGTGGATGCTAAGAACCCCGATAACGACCTTTACTTTACCCGCAAGCAAATCTGGACGCAGGGGCAGGGCGTAGATAACAGGTTTTGGATACCCGTGTATGACGATGTAAACGATAAGATGATAACCGAAACTACTATCACCTTCGATTCATTATATACTGTAATTTCTAACGGGGTATTGAAGGATAAGAAGAAGAACACAGATGGTACTACCACCTGGCACTACGCTATGAGCAAGCCTATGGTGCCTTACCTTATCATGTTGGCTATAGATGAATTTGCATACAAAGATTACAAGAGCAAAAACGGCATGGTATCGCGCCAGTATTATTATAGCGACCGCCCGCAAACAGCGGCGCCAACTTACCAATACAGTGCAGAAATGATGGATTGGCTGCCTGCACAAACCGGAGTGCCTTACCCCTGGGAAACGTACTGCAACGTACCGGTGCAGGATTTTATGTATGGGGCTATGGAAAACACTACAGCCACTGTTTACGGCGATTTTTCATTAACCGATGCGCGTACCGTATTAGAGCGCTCTTATGTAAGCACTAATGCACACGAGTTAACGCATCAATGGTTCGGCGATTACATAACTGAATATAGCGCGCAGCATCACTGGCTGCACGAAAGCTTCGCTACATATTATGCCAAACAGTTTTTGCATTCGGTAATGGGAGAGGACCAGTACCAGTGGGCAAAGCGGGGTGAAGCGTCGCAGGCTATAAATGCCGACCGCGGCGACCGGTACCCGGTAGCGCATAGCCATGGGGGCAGCGCCCGCCATTATCCTAAAGGCAGCCATGTAATAGATATGCTGCGCTATGTAGTGGGCGATTCTGTTTACAGGCGCTGTATAACCAATTATCTAAAAAAACATGCTTATGGCAACGTAAGTAACCACGATTTTCAATATGCCTTTATGGAAACTGCCGGTATAAACCTCGATTGGTTTTTCGACCAATGGGTTTACCGTGCTGGCATACCTGCCTTTGATGTAACGTATGAAAGACAACAAGACCAGGTCGCTTTTTTTGTGGCTCAAACCCAAAAGGTAGATGAGCTTACCTCTTATTTTAAAATGCCGGTTGTGTTCGAAGTGTATTTCGAAGATGGCTCCTCTTCCTCTAAAAAAGTATGGTTAAGCCATGCAGCCGATACGGTATATGTAAGCGCCCCCGCCGGGCAGCTAGTTGACTATGCACTATTCGACCCGGCAGGTAATGTGCTTAAAACCATAACCTTTAAGAAAAATTTTGATGAGTTGTCGGCTCAGCTGCAAAAAGCTAAAAATATGATAGACCGCTACGATGCATTATTTGGATTGCGCGATATTGATATGGAAAAGAAGCGTGATTTGCTATTAAAGGTGTTTGCCAAAGAAACCTTTAACCAGATGCGCGGTGAGGTGGTAATGCAGCTGGCTAATGACCGCAACACGGCTACAATCGAATTATTTAAACGTGCTGCACACGATAGAGACCACCTGGTGCGCCGTGCTGTAGTTGACGAGCTGGCGGAAATACCGGAAAGCGTTTTGCCGGATATAGAAAATCTGCTTGCTGATAGTTCGTATGTTACAATAGAAAACACGCTGAGAAAACTCTGTAAACTTTACCCCGCAAAAGTTACGCAGTATCTAGAAAAGGTTAAAAGCGTAAAGGGCATAAACAACAATGTACGCATAGCCTGGCTCGAAATTAATTGTAGAGAACAACCGGCAAGTGCAGATACTGCAGCATGGCATAAAGAGCTGGTTGGCTATACATCTAACCGGTATGAGTTTCGCACACGCCTTAAAGCAATAGATGCTATTGAGCGCTTAAAATATGCAGATGAAGAATTGATTGGCAATCTGTTTAATGCCTGTCTTTCTCCTAACGGTCGCCTGGGTAATCCTGCTTCGCGTACACTAAAGAGTTTACTAAAACAGGAGTCAGTTAAGTCAATGGCCCAGGGTATTTACTCTTTAAATGCCTGGAAAGACTGGGAAAAGAAGATTATCGAGGCACAGCTGAAATAATTTTTTCCATTGAAAAATATTTATATGTTGCGTTTGTGAGAAAATATTTGTTGGCGGTATTTATTCTATCTACAATCCTCTTGCTGTTTGTAAAACAGAATAAAGAGGTTGTATACCGTACTGAGGATAATAAACTTGTTTTCGAATCCGGTAACTGGGCGGTGGTCTCCGAAATTCAGGAGATGAAATCGTATAATAATCCATTGGCTTTACGCCGGTATGCAAAATACTCATTCGACAATAAACTAATCGAACAGGGATTGGTTGATAATGATGGTACCTTTATTCCCGATAACGATCCTGCCGAATCCGGTCGATTTTTCTTCTTTACGGTAATACTGTTATCGGTTACGTTTTATCTTTTGTTATATGCTAAGGCAGATTTTATTGTCGCCCGGGATTGGTATACGTCCCGCTCCGATGTAGCTATTACAGCTATGCAACCTGATAAGAGAAATGCAATTTTAAAGAACAAAATAAACTGTGAGCGCTGCAATACCTCTCCCGATTTTTCGGTAGATAGAGAATTACGTGTTCAGGGAATGATTTTTGTTGAAGGCCAGTGTAATATTTGCCTTGAAAAAAGGAAAATACGCTTGAAATAGTGTGCATTTTCCACTCGCACTAAAGTAATCAACACCCCTTTTGGGTTTAATTTCTACTTCTACCTTAGCGCTGCATTTTTGCTCTAAATCTAAAATGCAAGTACTATGGCTGCACATAAATTTAAGAAACTACTGGTTGCCAACCGTGGCGAAATAGCTATCCGCATTTTACGCGCGGCGGCAGAATTAAAAATAAAGACTGTTGCTGTATATACTTTCGAAGACCGGTATTCGCTACACCGCTACAAGGCTGATGAATCATACCAGATTGGTGTAAACAGCGAACCGCTTAAGCCTTACCTGGATATTGAGGAGATTATAAAAACAGCCAAGTTGAATGGTGTAGATGCTATTCACCCGGGGTATGGTTTTTTATCGGAGAATGTATTGCTGGCTAAGCGCTGCGCCGATGAGGGGATAACCTTTGTAGGGCCACGCCCCGATGTAATGGAGCGCCTCGGCGATAAAGTAGCTGCTAAAGTGGTAGCCCGCGAAGTAGGTGTGCCGCTGATACCCGATAGTAACTTTAAGTTACAAAAGCTAAGTGATGCCATGAGTGAGGCAGAGCGTATTGGCTACCCGGTTATGCTAAAGGCTGCTGCCGGTGGCGGTGGCAGGGGCATGCGCGTGGTTAGGAGTGAAGAAGAGTTAAGCAATGCGTTTACGGCTGCAAAGAATGAAGCCTTGAAATCGTTTGGAGATGATACTGTTTTTATAGAGCGCTATGTAGATAACCCTAAGCACATAGAGGTGCAATTACTGGGCGATAACTTTGGCAATATTGTGCACTTGTACGAGCGCGATTGCAGCGTGCAGCGCCGGTTTCAAAAAGTGATTGAAGTAGCGCCAAGTATTCTCAAAACAGAAACCCGAGAAAAACTTTTTGACTATGCACTTAGGATTGCAAAGCATGTACAGTATAACAATGCCGGCACAGTTGAGTTTTTGGTAGATAAAGACGAGAACATTTTCTTTATAGAAGTAAATCCACGTATACAGGTAGAGCATACCATTACCGAGGAGATAACCGGTATTGATATTGTAAGGTCGCAAATACTTATTGCCGCCGGTTGCGAGCTAACACATGCGCAGATATTTCTTCATTCGCAGGCAGACGTGCATTGCAATGGTTATGCTATACAATGCCGTGTAACTACCGAAGACCCGGAGAATGATTTTAAGCCCGATTACGGTACTATTGTAGCCTACCGCAACGCCGGTGGTTTCGGTATACGGTTAGATGAAGGTAGTTCTTACTCGGGCGTAAAAATCTCCCCTTTCTTCGATTCTATGTTGGTAAAGGTGTCTGCCTGGAGCCGTACTCTGAAAGGTGCCACCAAGCGCATGAACCGAACCTTGCAGGAGTTTAGGATAAGAGGGGTGAAGACCAATATTCCCTTCCTGGTGAATGTGATGGAGAATGAGGAGTTTCAGAGCGGCAGGGCTACCGTTGGTTTCATTCCGCAAAACCCGCAGCTGCTTATACCTAAGTGGGGT
>DATGXP010000484.1:0-8123 GCA_035298845.1 Chitinophagales bacterium | reverse complement strand
TACTCTCTAAAGAGCCTAAAACCAAAATCAAACATATTTTAATTGCCCAGCCTCAGCCCGAAGGCCCCAAGTCGCCTTATTTCGACCTGGCAGAAAAGTATAAACTCAAAATAGAATTTATCCCGTTTGTAAAAGTAGAAGGCGTAGCCGGCAAAGAATTTCGCAAGCAACGTATTTCTCTCAACGATTACAGCGGTATTATCTTTACAAGCCGTAATTCTATTGACCACTTCTTTCGCATCTGCGACGAGCTGCGCGTAAAGATGAGCCAGGAAACAAAGTTTTTCTGTACCAGCGAGGCTATTGCACTGTATCTTCAAAAGTACACTCAATACAGAAAACGCAAGGTTTTTTATGGCGATATGAACAATAACAAAGAGTTGCGCCACCTGCTTATCAAGCACCGCGATGCAACACGTTTCTTATATATCTGTGCCGAAACGCGTAAAGATGAGATACCGGCATTTATGGAAGCCAACAACTTTAACTACAGCGAAGGTGTAATGTATAAAACAGTACCTAACGACCTTAAGGCCGTGAATATTCATAACTACGACATGCTTGTATTTTTCAGCCCAAGTGGAATTCATTCTTTGTATAGCAATTACCCTAAGTTTAAGCAAGACAAACTGAAGATTAGTGCGTATGGAAAAACCACTGCCGATGCAGTACTTGATAAAGGATTGAAACTACACATTATGGCCCCACTGGGCAACACGCCTACCATATTAGTTGGGCTGGCACAATACCTTAGCGAAGCAAAATAGGTCTACCTGAAGTATAAATTAAAAAGCGTCCCGAAGAAATGCGGGACGCTTTTTTGTTTGTTCGCCTGGTATCCAGAAAGCATTACACTACCTTATTGGCACAGCAACTGGCTGCATGTGCATCGGGTTTTGCCTTAAAGGTAAAGCCCATAGATAGTATGTAACCCATAGCCTCGCTAAGCGCTGTGTTTGACCCAAACCGCGGGTTAGTATTTATATCGGCATGTACTTCCAACTCTGTTTTGTATTTATCAAAGAGGTTGCATAGGTGGTAGGCAACTTCAATAGAGCGCGACACTTCAATAAGTAAACGTTCCTTAAGGCTCATTTTTTGGGTGGTGCGGTTGTTATTAATAAACATAAAGCCGCCGCGACCTTTGCGCAGCAATACAATTACGGTTGCAAATTCAGTTTCGGTACCATATACCTGCGAATCGGTACCTATGCAAACTTTTATCTGGTTGCCAAGTTCGCGCTCCTCTATAAGTGCTTTCTCTACCGCTTCGCTAATAGGAGAGTCAATTCTAGTTCCATCTAACTTACGCCATTTAGTAGTGAGTATTGGTTCCATACGCTTTTATGTTTTTGGTTCACTAAATTTAATACATGTAATAGTTAAACTCCTTTTTTCCTAATCCATTTGTCAACAGGAGGCCAATGCCTTCTGTTGCCTATATAAGCATAGATAAAACCCGATGCTAACAGGTTGCGCTTTCCACATAGGCTTGAAGCTTTTTACAATTTATTGTCAATTGCATTAAACCTTTTTAACCAATGCCGGTCATATAAGCATAACCGCAGCTGCTGCAACTGATGAATACAAAGCAGTACCAGGTACGGCAGGTGGTTTCTATATTTCTCAACTCAAAAAAAACATACCATGAAAAAGGAAATGATTAAAATACTGACCGTACTGGCGGTTTTTGCAACAGTAGCACTTAGCTCGTGTAAAAAGGAAACAACAGATAACGACCTTACTACTGCCAGTAACCAGGCTATAGCCGATGAATCTTACAACGATGTAAATAATATTGCTGATGAAGCGGCCACTACGGGCAGTGTAAGCTACAAAACTGATGAGGCCAATAGCCTGTTGGCCGGTTGTGCAACTGTTACGCGCGATACAGTAAGCATGCCTCATGTAACTACTATCGACTTCGGAACCGGCTGCACGGGCGCCGATGGCAACGTACGTGCGGGCCGCATTATCGTAACCCATGATGGCCCTTACCGCAACCCGGGCACTACCATCACCATTACCTTTGATAACTACTTTGTAAACGGCAACCAGATTACCGGCACCAAAACAGTGCATAATGATGGTGTGAACAGTGATGGATACCTTTCGTATAGCATTACAGTTAGCGGCCAGGTAATTCTTGCTGATGGCAATGGCACTATCACCTGGTCATCTAACCGTACCCGTGTATGGGTTGCCGGCGAAAGCACACCCGACCGGGATGATGACCAGTATTCCATTACAGGCTCTGCCACCGGCACAGGCTCTAATGGAAACACCTTTACAGCTACCATTACCAGCGCGCTTATAAGAAACCTTGCACCCGGCTGCCGTCGCCATTTTGTGCAAGGTACTGTAGAAATACAACGCACAGGCAGGCCCAGCAGGACTATTGATTACGGTACTGGTGCCTGCGATGACCAGGCAGTGGTAACTATTAATGGGGTATCGCACACAATAACCCTGCACTAACACATAAAGATTGAATTACAGGAAGGGCCGCGGTGCAAACTGCGGCCCTTTTTTTTATATGCCCCGGCCTGCAAAAAAACCTATAGCTATAGCTGCATAGCACAAGAGCAAATTGGCAAAAATATTAAGCAAGCCTGTTTTGTAGTTGCCGGTGTTCAACAGCATAAAGGTTTCGTAACTAAAAGTAGAGAAGGTAGAAAATCCACCGCAAAACCCGGTAGCTATCAGCAGACGTATGTTTTCGTTGGCTTGTGGCTTACTTACATAGTAGCCCATTAGTACACCCAGTATTAAACTACTTAGAGTATTTGAAAGAAAGGTGCTGATGGGCAAGGCGCCCGGCGCTGAATCAAAATAACGACCTACCAGGAAGCGGGCTATACTACCCAGTCCACCACCTAAAAATACAAGTATGTAGCTCATGTGGTTTTGGCCTGTAAGGCTTGCAGCCTGGCCTCGTTTTTACGCTTGCCAATATTGTACAGCACCTGGAAGATAGTAAACATAAGGGCAAAATAGGCAAAGGCGGATACCGTTACTATCCAACTCCATTCTATTATATGCACTACTAAAAACAGTGCTACCGGTAATGAAAGAAGCGAAACGGAGATTAAAGTTAAGGCCACTAGCTTATCCGATAGACCTAAATACACCAGGTGGTGAGTAATATGGTCTTTGCCGCCCACAAACGGCGATTGTTTGCGCATTAACCTTCTGATGGTAACGGTCATGGTATCTATAAGCGGCACAATAAAGAACAACATAGGTATTACAAACTGCTTAATCTGGATAAACTCTGTGCTGCCCTCATCTCTAAAATTCCAGAAAAAGAGAATACTGGTAGAGGCGAGAAAAACCCCCAGAAACTGGCTCCCCGTATCGCCCATTATGATTTTAGAAGGGTTCCAGTTAAAATATAGAAAGCCTGTAAGCGAACCTAAAACACCCACCAGCATTACCAGGTAAAATGTGCTTAGCGAATGACCGCTGATGCCCACAATAGCTATTAACCCAATAATAATGCTCATAGATATGGTGCAGGTAATAGCATCCATATTATCCAGCATGTTTATAGAGTTCATAAGGCCTATTACCCAGAAAGTAGTAATCATGAAATCGAAGGCAGGGTTGCCCGAGACTTTTATATACACGTCGGAAATGATTAGGATAAACGCGCACGATAACTGGGCAATAAATTTTGCCAGGGGATTAGTGTTGTAGGCATCGTCTGCCAGGCCCAGCAAAAAACCTAAACAAGAAGAAGCTATGATACCTATCAGGTGCTTATCCAGAAGGTAGTTGGTTTCGCGCGGCAGTGTGCCTATTACAGAAATTGAAACCAGGAAAACGATAAAGAAAGAGATGCCGCCAATAGCGGGTTTAACGTTGGCCGCCCAGCGTATTTGCTGTACACCATCGCTGTTGCGCACACCCAGGTTAAATGAAAACTTTAAAAAAAGCCAGTTGATTAAAAACGAGAATAGAACACTGATTAAGAAAAACAGCGCCAAAAAAGTAATAATGTATTGCCCATTCTCTGTCATACTCACTATGTCTTTAATTTAAGACTTGCCAAACATTTTTTGCCAAAATCCTTTCTTCTTAGGCTTTGTATCGGTGGTGTAGTATCCTTCGCCGTATTTTTTACCATAATAGCCGTAACCATAGCCATAACCGTACCCATATCCATAGCCATAACTATAGCCGTAGTTGTAGCCGTAGCTGTAACCATAGCCCGAGGCGCCCCGGCCGTAATCATTTATAACTACCGACAGGTTTTTAATCTTGCTTTCGCTCATTATCTTATTTACATTACTAACAAAACTGCGGTTTGAATAGGCCGCACGGAAAACATAAATAGGATAATCGGCAAGTTTTAAAATTTCGAGTGCATCGGTAACAAGCCCAATTGGTGGCGTATCTATAACTATATAATCGTACCGATTTTTTAAGTATGCCAACATCTCATCCAGTTTAGGCAACAGTATCAGCTCAGATGGGTTGGGCGGAACCGGACCTGCTACAATAAAATCGAGGTTAGGCACACCCGTCTCCATTATACATTCTTCTATGGTAGACTGACCGCTAAGGATAGTACTTACGCCGCGGTGCGCATCTACATCGAAAACTTTATCGAGCCTTGGCTTACGCATGTCGAAATCGAGAATGATAACGCGCTTGTTTAGCAGGCTTAATATAGCAGCCGTGTTTAGCGATACAAAGGTTTTACCTTCGCCGGGTATGGTAGATGTAGTAGCCAGAATTTTTGTACCGGGGGTGCCGCCAATAAACTGCAGGCCGGAGCGTACAGCACGGAAGGCCTCAGTGATAGTAGATTTGGGGTCTTGTGTTACCACTATCTGCGAGCGTACCAATTCATCTTTATAGCGTGGAATAACACCTAATAACGGGGCTTTTGATTTTCGTTCTACATCATCAATAGAGATGATTGTGTTTTGTAGCAGGTAGCGTATAACTATTACAACCAGGCCCAGTACCAGTCCTACCAAAACACCTGCTAGTTTTACAAAAGTTTCTTTGGGCGAAATGGGCGTGCCGGCTACCGAGGCCTTTTGTAAAATGATATAATCTGAAACTATGCCGGCGCTGGCAATCAAATAGCTTGATTTCTCGTCATACAGGTTCATTACAAAATCATTCTTCATTGCAGCCATCTTGTCCAGCCGTGCATAACGCCTGTTTTTATCGGGCTCGGTAATAAGTTCTGCCATGTATTTATTATAGGCTTCCGTTAGGCGCATTTGCTGGTTTCTCAACCTTGTCAGGGCATTTTCTATTCCTTTGGCCAATCGTATCTTTGATTCTTCAATCTCCTTATCCACTAATCTTACAGCAGGGTGCTCGGGAGTAACCTCAATTAATAGTGAGTTGCGTTCTTTTTGCTGGCTATTAATGCTGGCTATATCCTCTTCGAACGTGAGCTCTTTATTGTGAAAAGAAAAAGTAGGAAATGTAGAGTAATCGTTTTCGCGTTGTGCGGCTTTTTTTAATTCTACCAGCGATTTAATGTCATTTACAATGTTCCGAATTTCTTCGTCATAGCCTATAGACTTATCCATTAGCATCTCGGTATAATTGCCCCCCTTTTCAAGAAAGTTATCCCGTAATTTCAATAACCGTATCGAATCAGCAAAGAGGTCAAACGCATTTCCAAAGGTATCTATCTGCTCATCCAGGAAACGGAGAATGTTTTCAAAGCTTTCGCGTTTTCGCTCCAGGTCATAAACAATAAACTCATCCGAAACTTTTTGAATTACATCTCTGGCACGCTCCGGGTTTCTATCTTTAAATACCAAAGAAACAGTTTGGGTAGCAGGGTCAATAGGCATTACAGCCAGCTTATTCGTTATGTCGGCCTCAACCTCGGCACGGGTTAAAAATTTAAAATAGTAAAGGCTGTTAATGTCTTCGGGGGTTATGGCATGTTTAAACGAAACTGCCATAGAAAAAAACGGACAGGACAGGATTTTTCCTGTATCGCTGGAGTATTCATAGTCCTTTCCATTCATGGTAAACGACAGGTAATATTTCTTGCCGCTTAATATTTTAAGATAGATAGGAGTTGTATAAATACTTTCATCTTTTACCTGGCCGTTCACCGAAAAAGGTGAGGAGGTATAAAGCTCTGTAAAAATGAATTTGGTTTTACCTTCTTTATAATAGCCTATTTCAAGCGGCAGCTTATCAATAACCCGGTCTAAAAGAAGTTTAGAGGTTAACAGCTGCATTTCACGGCTTACTTCAGATGGGTCGTGCTCTACCACCAAATTCTGAACCCCTAATAGCTGGGTAGTTTTTTCGGTTTTCAGCATCAACGTGGTGGTTGATTCGTAAATACGCGGAGTGTAGCGCAGATAAACCAACGAAAGAACGACACTGGCTACTAATATTAATATAACCCACACTATGGTGGAGTTAACCACATATATTAATAGGCCCAGGTTAAAATCCTCTACGGGATTACTAAAAGTAGATTGGTTGTCCTGGGGTGTAGTATTGCTATTGTTATTTTCCACTAAACGCTTTGATTAAGGCTATTGTTGTAAGAATAGTACTTGCCCAGGCCATTATAGGCGCAAATTCTCTTAAGACATCTGATGCCGGCCTTCTTCTGGGTTCGAGGTAAATTATATCGTTCGATTGTACGATAAGGTCTGCATTGCGCATACCCTCAATCGAAGAAAGGTCTATTACGCTTATCTGGGGATTTTTAAGGTCACCCCTTATCACTTTAATTTTATAAGCTTTCAGGTCGTTGCCAATTCCACCAGACTTAGCAATTACTTCAAATAAATTGGTAGGGGCCGAATTTAAGGATACAACACTTGCCGTAGAACCTTTAAAAACAAACGCACGCCGGTTGCTGACGGTAATAATTACATACGGGTCAACAAAAATATTGGAATACTTCTCTTCCATTACGCGCTCCAGTTCCGACTGTGTATAGCCACTTACATAAAACTGGCCTATAATAGGCAACTTGGCAAATCCCTCATTATCTACCAAATAATTGACCATAGTGCTGTTTTGGCTATTGCTTGTGCTAGCTACAATATCAATCAGCTTAAAGCCATCTCTCGAATAAATCTGTAATGAAAACTGATCGCCTTTTTTAATTACATACTCATCAACTTCCTTTTTAGCCAACTCAAAATATTGATAATCCTTTTGTTTGAACATCATATTGGGATAAAGCAACTTACAGGACGAAATTGGCAGTAGTAAACTGAGAAGTATTAAAAACTGAATGAGTCGTTTCATCTATTATTTTGAGTTCCGCAAACTTATTAAAAAAACACGAGCGTTCGGTTACAAAAGCGAATGATACAGGTTGCCCATATCGGTACACAATCGACTGTAACTGAACTTATTTCGTACAAAATCGCTTCCTTGAACAGCTAATGAAACCCGTAAACTTGGCTCCTCAATAAGTTTTAGCAGGTTATTGGCAAAAGCACGCTCATCGCCAATGGGCGATAACAAAGCTGTTTCACCGTTTATCACTATGTTTTCTATTCCACCCACATTGGTAGAAACTATCGGCTTGCCCGATGCCTGCGCCTCTATAAGGCTTACGGGTGTGCCTTCATTATTGGATGTAAGGGCAATAATATCCAAACCCGCATTGGATACATCAATCTCTTTTATCCAGCTGGTAAAAGTCAATATGTTCTTCTCCTGCAAATCGGCATTATTAAACTTAAGGCCCAGTTGAGTGGCTTGTAATTCTACCTGTGCGCGGGTTTCGCCATCGCCGATAATAAAGGCGCGTATTTTCTTCGTGGTTTTATCAGCAACTATTTTCAGCGCTTTTAAAAACAGTGCGTGGTTTTTTATAGGCACCAGTCGACCTACTATGCCAATGGCTATTTCATCATCATCCAGGTTGTATTGTTTTCTGAAATGCGCCCGTTTCTCATCCTTGTTAGTTTCGAACTTGCTGAGATCGAAACCTAAAGGCACTATTTCAAATTTATCGGGTGGCGCTACCTTGTAGGTTTCGGTGAGTTCCTGTTTCTGAATTTCGCTAAGGGTTACAATTTTGGTAGTGCGCTTAGCCAGGTAGCGCTCTATCTCGAGAAACATGCGGGTTTTTGCCGGGCTGAAATAAGAATGAAACACAT
>DATGXP010000483.1:0-2111 GCA_035298845.1 Chitinophagales bacterium | reverse complement strand
AAGCCTGCCAGCTTTTGGGACAGCAACATCACCTGCTCCTGGTATACGGTGATACCGTAAGTCTCGTGCAGGTATTCTTCCATTTCGGGCAAATCGTATACAATCTTCTGCTTGCCGTGTTTGCGCAAAATGTAATCGGGTATGTAAGCAATTGGGCCCGGACGATACAGGGCGTTCATGGCTATTAAGTCGGCAAATTTATCGGGGCGAAGTTCCTTCAGATATTTTTGCATACCGGCCGACTCGAACTGGAACGTACCGTTGGTTTCGGCGCGCTGGTATAGCTCAAATGTTTTAGGGTCATCCAGCGGTATGTTGTCAATATCAATTTTGATGCCGTGGTTTTGCTCAATCAGCTGCAGCGCATCGCGAATGATTGTAAGGGTCTTGAGCCCTAGAAAGTCCATCTTGATTACACCTGCATCTTCAATCACCTTGCCCTCGTATTGGGTAACAAACAGTTCGCTATCCTTTGCGGTAGCTACCGGTACAATTTCGGTAAGGTCTTTAGGCGCAATGATAATACCGGCCGCGTGCACACCGGTGCCACGCATACCCCCTTCCAGCTTTTCGGCCTCGTGCAATACCTGACTTTCGAGGCTGTTGCCATTATATATATCGCGCAGTTTTTGCGCATCGGCTATTTCTTCGCTTGTGTATCCTTCTTTTTCTTTCAGGCTATCTTTGCCGTCGGTAGGGGCATGCAGCAAACGGCCAAGGTCGGCACCGGGGCGGTCGGTTACCAGTTTGGTAAGCGCTATGGAATCGCTGAGCGGTAAATCCAATACCCGGGCTACATCCTTTATACTCACCTTAGCAGCCATGGTGCTGTAGGTAACAATTTGTGCCACCTGGTTCCGCCCGTATTTCTTCACTACATAGTCAATTACCTTTTGACGGCCCACATCATCAAAGTCGGTATCAATATCCGGTAAGCTCTTACGGTCTGGGTTAAGGAATCTCTCGAAGAGTAGATTATAGGCAATAGGGTCAATATTGGTAATGCCCACACAATAGGCTACCACACTACCCGCGGCCGAACCCCGCCCTGGGCCTATGAGCACCCCCATATCGCGGCCTGCTTTAATGAAATCGGCTACAATGAGGAAGTAACCGGGGAAGCCCATGGTTTTAATGGTGTGCAACTCGAAGTTGATGCGCTCTTCAATTTCGGGTGTCATCTCTTTGTAGCGCTTGTAGGCGCCCTCCATGGTAATGTGTTTCAGGTATTCCCACTGGTTAAGCACATCATCGGCATGTACCTGGAATTCTTTAGGTATAGGGAAGTTAGGCAGCAGAATATCTTTCTTCAGGTTCAGGTGATCTACCTTATGGAAAACATCCATAGTGTTTTCTACCGCATGCGGAACATCCTTAAACAGGTTGCTCATCTCTTCCTGCGTTTTAAAGTAGAACTGGTCGTTGAAGAAAGCGAAGCGCTTGCCCTTCATGCTGCCTTCTTCATCGCTAAATTCTTTGTTGGTAGGTGTGCTTTGCTTTTCGCCGGTGTTGATGCACAGCAAAATATCGTGCGCGTTGCTGTCGTCCTGATCTATGTAGTGAGAGTCGTTGGTGGCTATCACCTTTACGTTATACTCTTTGCTCCAGCGCAGCAGCACTTCATTTACTTTATCCTGCTCGCCCATGCCGTGGCGCTGAATTTCGATGTAGTAGTCCTCTCCAAAAATATTCAACCACCATTCAAACACCTTGCGGGCTTCGTCTTCTCCCTTTTTCAAAATAGCCTGTGGCACCTCGGCGCCTATGCAGCAGGTAGTAGCTATAAGGTCGTGATGGTATTTTTCTATCAGTGTTTTATCTATCCGCGGATATTTGCCGTACAACCCCTCGATAAAACCAAGCGAGCACATTTTGCTCAGGTTCTTATAGCCGTTGGCGTTTTTGGCTATCAGCAACTGGTGAAAACGTTTATCGCGTTTGTCTTTGCTGAATGATTGTATAAAGCGATCCTCTACCAAGTAAAACTCGCAGCCTACAATTGGTTTTATAGCCGTGCCATCTGCCAGTTTGTGTTTGTTGGCCTCTGCCACAAAATCGAACACGCCAAACATGTTGCCGTGGTCGGTAATGGTAAGGGCTTTCATGCCATC
>DATGXP010000482.1:0-1932 GCA_035298845.1 Chitinophagales bacterium | reverse complement strand
TTGCTTTTGTTGGTGGTGCTGGTGAGTTAAGTTACTGGCTGGAGTTAAAACCTCTTTTCGACCATTATAAAGTGAACTACCCCATGCAGGTAATGCGTGGCTCTGCTGCTATTGTTACGCCACCGGTGCAGAAAAAATTAGAGAAGCTGGATTTATCGGTCAAAGATTTTTTCGTGGACGTAGAACAGTTAATAAATAGCTATATAAAGCGCAATATGGATGCCGGGGCCAACCTATCTGCTGAAAGGCTGGCCGCTGAAGAGTTGTTTGTTACTGTACTTGCAAAAGCCGAAGCAGTAGACGTTACCCTTAAGCAAAGTGCTACCGGCGAAAGGCAAAAACTTATTACCGCCCTTGAAAACCTGGAAGCTAAAATGGTAAAAGCCGAAAAGCGCAAACAGGAAACTACCGTCACACAAATCCGCAGCATTCACGATTCGCTCTTCCCCAATGGTACTTTGCAGGAACGCCATGATAATTTTATTGGCTACGTCGAAAGCGACTTTATTTCTGCCATTGTACAATACATGGATGCTTTTGATAAGCAGTTCAAGGTGCTCGTAAAAGAGTGATTTTTGTCATTCTCCTGCCTGGCTTTGCGGGCAGAAGAATCTTGTATTTGCCTTATCTTCACACCATGCAAATCCTGTCTGCTGAACAAATCCGCGCTTTAGATGCTTACACCATAGAGCATGAGCCCATTGCATCTGTGGATTTAATGGAGCGTGCTACCGCAGTTGTATTCAACCAGCTTACACTGCACATTAAGCAAAGCGAAACCATTTACATCTATTGTGGTATGGGTAACAATGGCGGCGATGGATTGGCCATAGCCCGTATGCTGTTGCAGGCCGGCTATGCCCATGTTTTTGTATTTGTTGTTAAGCATTCTGCCAAAGCCAGCGCCGATTTTCTGGCTAATGAGCAACGGTTCAAAACTATCGGCAACTTATTGTATGTAAGCGATGAGAAGCGTTTGCCTAAAATACCCGCCGGTACCATAGTATTAGATGCCATCTTTGGCACAGGCCTTTCTAAACCGGTTACGGGTTTGGCTGCGGCCGTTATAAAGTCAATTAATAAATCCAACTCTCTTGTTTATGCTATTGATTTGCCATCGGGTTTATATGCCGATAAACTAAACGGCGATAAAGATGCTGTTGTTTGCGCGGATATGGTTTATACTTTTCATGCGCCTAAGCTATCGTTTCTGCTACCTGCTACCGGTAAATATGTGCCTGATTTTAAAGTGTTGGATATCGGACTGAATACAGATTATGAAACGCAGCTCGATACGCCTTACGAATATATTACGGCATCTTCAGTTGAACTGTTCTTCAAACAGCGCAGCAAGTTTTCGCACAAAGGCACTTATGGCCATGCGCTGGTGGCCGCCGGCAGCTTTGGCAAGATAGGGGCAGCGGTGTTAAGTATTAAGGCTACACTTAGAAGCGGTGCCGGATTGGTAAGTACGCTTATACCTGTTTGTGGTTATGAGATCATGCAATCAGCTAACCCCGAAGCTATGGTAATGGTTAGCTGCGATAGCACCTTGTGCGATGTGCCTGACCTAAAACCGTATACAGCCGTGGCTGTGGGGCCGGGGATAGGGAAGGAGCCGGCTGTTCACTCCTTTATGCAAAAGCTGCTGAGTGCCTGCCAACAGCCTATGGTAATAGATGCCGATGCTTTGAACATAATAGCGGAAAATAAAAAGCTATTAAAGTTGATTCCCGAAAACTCAATACTTACCCCGCACCCCGGCGAGTTTAAACGGCTGGTAGGCGAGTGGAGCGGCGATTTGGATAAGCTAAAGCTGCAAACTGAGTTTTCGAAAAAGTATAAAGTAGTGATAGTGCTTAAAGGTGCCCATACATCTATCTCTACACCACAGGGTAAAATTTACTTCAACAGTACCGGTAACGCCGGTAT
>DATGXP010000481.1:0-4370 GCA_035298845.1 Chitinophagales bacterium | reverse complement strand
GGTATCAATACCATGTTCAACACAGGTACGGTGGTGGGCGTAAGTGCCAATGTATTTGGTGCCGATTTTCCACCCAAGTTTATACCCTCGTTTAGCTGGGGTGGCAACCGGTGGTTGCTCACTTTCTCGCTGGATAAAAGCCTGGAAGTAGCCGAGCGGGTAATGCAGCGCAGGGGCCTGGCATTGGGCGCGGCCGATAAGCACATTTTAGAAACCGTATTTGAGCGCGAGGAGAAATACAGAAAGAGATAAATCCGGAAAAATGGAATAGTGGAATGATGGATGCTTCCATTATTCTACTATTCCATTTTTTTATAAATAACAGAACATATCATTATGAGAAAGAAGATAGTAGCCGGTAACTGGAAAATGAACCTGGACATGACCGAAGCGGCCGAATTGCTGGCTGCTATAGATGCGGGTTTAAGAAGCGATAAGTGCGATGTGCTGTTGTTTCCGTCGCTGGTGCTGATTGGCGATTTGATGGATATGTACGAGGGCGAGCGGATTGTATTTGGCGCGCAGAACTGCTCTAACAAAGAGAGCGGAGCCTATACCGGCGAGGTATCGGCAGCGCAGCTGGCCAGTGTGGGTATAGAGCTGGTGCTGGTAGGCCACAGCGAGCGCCGCGAATATTTTGGCGAAACCAATCAGATGCTGAAAGAGAAATTGCAACTGGCTATTAAGCATGAAGTAACCCCTGTTTTTTGTTGTGGCGAGCCAAAGGCTATTCGTGAGGCGGGTACCCAACAACAGTATGTAAAGCAACAGCTGGAAGAAACCCTTTTTGATTTTTCGCCGGCAGCCATTGCCGAAATTATAATTGCCTACGAACCGGTATGGGCTATTGGCACTGGCCTAAATGCCACACCAGAGCAGGCGCAGGAAATGCACGCCTTCATACGTGCCGAGATAGCTGCTAAGTTTGGCGATAAGGTTGCCGCAGAAATGCCCATACTATATGGTGGCAGCTGCAAGCCTGATAATGCAAAGGCATTATTTGCCTGCCCCGATGTAGATGGTGGCTTGGTAGGTGGCGCATCGTTAAACGCAAAAGACTTTTTAGCGATTATCAGGGCAGCTTCTTAATTACTCCGACCGCCTTTTTATAATGTTGTGCATAGGTGTAAATTAGCTGTAGCGAGTCTACCCTTATGTCTAACTTGTTTGCAATAACCTTTTGCCTGATGTGCCTTTGGAGTGAGGCGCAGGAAAACACTTACCGTTTTTCTAAGGATATATTGCGCTCGGTGCATCCTGATACTACTTACTTTGTGCATCAGGTAGCTTCGTGGGATTTTGCTGCCGTGGGGAATTACCATATGGCATTGGCTATGCATGATAGTATAAACAACAGATATGGTACGTTAGCTAAAGGTGATAGCGATTATTTTTATCAGTTTAAAACAGTAAACGCACTTACCTATATAGCCCGAAGAGCTGCCAGCGAAAAGGTGATAATTATTAATGAAGCACATAATCAACCCTACCACCGCGTGTTTACCCAGTTGTTACTGGATAGCTTGTATAAAGCAGGTTACCGGTATTTTGGGGTAGAAACTGTTGGCCACGGCGACACTATGCTTAACCAACGGAAATATCCGGTTATAAAGAGCGGCCCGTATATGGCGCAACCGCAATATGGCAATTTGGTGCGTGCAGCTCTTCAAAAAGGTTTTTATGTGTTTGCTTATGAGACCACTAACCTTAGTTGTACTGGTAAGGAGCGGGAAATTGACCAGGCACAAAATATTAAACGTATACTGGATAAAGATACCGGGGCCAAGATTTTGATCCATTGAGGCTATGACCACCTTGTTGAAACAGAAGTTTATCAATGGGGGAAAGCAATGGCAGGCCGTTTAAAGGAGTTTACCGGTATTGACCCATTTACCATAGATCAAATTACACTTACCGAAACCGGAAATGCGCAGCTCGAAAACCCGTTCTTTAAAATGATAAACCTTGATTACTACGCTATGTTTATAGACAGTGTGGGACATATTTTTAAAGGGCCCCAAACCCTGTACCGGTACGATGCGAGGGTATATCATCCACGAACTCAATGGATATTCGGTAGGCCTAACTGGCTTTTTCAAAACAACCAGATCCCCTACCTCATACAAAAGCCTTCGAATCTTGGTTATCCGTGTCTTGTATTGGCCTACCATGCTACGGAAGATGAGAAAACCGCTGTGCCGGCAGATGTGGTAGAGTTGAATGATGACAGTGTAAAGGCATTAGCCCTTTCACCAGGTAAGTATCTGATACTAATTAAGGATACTACAGGCCTAGAGAAACGTTTTAACATTACACAAAACCCATAAACTACAGGAAGCATTTTTCTGTTCTTATGTAGTCAAACTGTATTTAAACCTCCTTCGGGGGTTGTGTGCTTTTAATATATTTGTTGTATGCCCTATACCGTATACGAATTTTACAGCAAAGACGAAGTGGAGCGCGACTGGCTCATTTCTATTTTAGGCGACCACCATTTTGAAGGTTTTGAAGAAACAAACGATAGCCTGAAAGCCTACGCGCCTGCCGATAAGGTAACAGAGATTATGGTGCGTGAGCTATTGTATGATAACGAAATGCAGAAGGTGGAGTTTACCCATCAGCCGCTGGAGGATAAAAACTGGAACGAGGAGTGGGAAAAAAATTTCGAGCCGGTAGTAATAGCTGACCGGGTAGCTATCCGCGCGCCTTTTCACCCGCCTATAAAAGCCGATTACGAGATTATAATAGAGCCCAAAATGAGTTTTGGTACGGGTCACCATGCTACCACGGCTAGTATGGTGCAGGGTATGCTAAAAGAAGAGATAAAGGGCAAAACCGTGCTCGATTTTGGCAGCGGAACAGGTGTGCTGGCTATACTGGCCGAAAAACTGGGCTCTACACACATAGTAGCTATAGATAATGAGGAGTGGGCATACAACAACTGCCTGGAGAATGTGGAAAGGAATAACTGTGTTTGTATAAAAACTATTAAAGGGGATGATACATTCGTGTTCAGCGAGAAATTTGAAGTTATATTAGCCAATATCAACCGGAACGTGATTCTGAAAAACATTGCCTACTGGACTACCCTGCTGCAGCCCCATGCAATTTTGATGGTGAGCGGTATTTTGCAGGCCGATGAAAAAGACATACTTGCCGAAGCGAAGAAGAACGGTCTGCAATTAAAAGATACTATAGAATCTAACGGCTGGATGGCTATAACCTTTACCAACTAATATTTGTTACCCCCAATTTACCATTGACTAAAATAGCTTAATGAAAAAAATACTGTTACCGGTTCTTGTGGTTATGATGGCCCTGAATGTACAGGCCCAGCAATTGCTGATTACATTTAATAAGGACAAAGCGCAGTTTATGCGCGACCTCAATTCGTTTATGACTGCCAATAAAATGGAGCAGAGCGTAGATGCCATGAACGCCTTTGAAAAAATGGTGAAGGAGGGCAAAGTGCCCGATACCTGGTTTGAAAAAATGGCGATGAACGCCAATAGTATGACCGAGCGGAACATGACCCCGTTTACTCACTTTATACCTTACCTGAAGGCAGTGATGAATGCAGCCAAAACCAAACAGACTGATGCGCATTTTATAGCCTGGGCCGATTTTGTAACCGATGTGATAGATATGCAGAAGAAGGGCGATAACTCCGGCTTTTTGAAAACAATGGATTTTTCGATTGGTTTTTTTGAAGATGGTTCGCTGTTGAGCACACCCGCCAAATCGTGGAAGGTAAGTCCTGTTACAGATTACAAATTTGAAAGTGGTGGTCTGCGGCCATATGTTAGCATACCCACCACTACGCTATTGGGTTGTGTAAAGGGCGATACTTTATCTGTAAAGCAAACCTCAGGCGATTATTACCCTATCGAGACTAAGTGGGAAGGGAAATCAGGGCGTGTAGATTGGGCACGCGCCAGTCTTGACCCAGCCAAGGTGTATGCTACCTTTAAAAAGTATGAGGTGAATACCTCTAACTTTAATTACACAGTGGATACCGTAAGCTTTGTGCATAGCGAGTATTTTAAAACTCCGCTAAGCGGAAAGCTGATGGATAAAATGGTGTCGAGCGCAGATAGTGCCACTTTAAGCTATCCGCGTTTCGAATCGTATGATGCAGGTATGACCATTAAAGAAATTGCCCCTAATGTATCTTACACGGGTGGTTTTAGCCTGCATGGAGTAAAGGTGTTGGGTTATGGTTCTACCGATGAAAAAGCTACACTTAATTTTTATGCCCGCGATGGTAAAACAAAAGTGCTGTCGGCAAAGGCAGCCACAGTTTCTATCAAGAAAGGAGAGGAGCTGGGTGCCGATAGGGCAGAGGTAGCTATTTATTTCGGGCCGGATTC
>DATGXP010000480.1:0-4439 GCA_035298845.1 Chitinophagales bacterium | reverse complement strand
CAGCAAAAGTATAACCTCCCGAATGGTTGGCATCGGCAAATGGGGTAATTTCCTGTATGTTAATTTCAGTTCCTGTGTACCAGCTACCATTAAATGTTAGTGGTGGTGTTGCGTTTGCAGCTTCAACCTCATTATGCAGGTTGTAGTCAAGTAATAGTAGTTCATCACAAACTGCACCACCTCTCGATCCCGAAAGGCCATGATGTACAGGGCTTTGTGAGTTTGGGGCAATCAGGGCTTTTTGTGGCCCTTTGGTAAATGCCGCTTGCCCAAATGCGGCTACCCCTGTTATAAGCAGGAGCATTAATAATGTACTAACTTTTCTCATAGTGTGTTTTGTTTTGTTTTAAGAGGTGCCAAATGTAACTAATTACTTCTTTCGGCAAATGAAAATGCCTCTGATTTTTCAGAGGCATTTTTCATGTTAAAATAACATAGGGTAAAATTAATTAAAGAAATATTTTAATAATATCTCCTACCTTAATAGGCCTGTCTTTCAATGCTTTATTATCAGCTTTTAATTTGTCTACAGTTAGGCCCTGGTAGCGCTGGGTAAGCCCCCATAGTGTATCGCCGGGCTGCACTACATGAAAGATACAGTTGCAATTTTTGTCTAAGCCAATATTAAGAGGTGCCTGAGCACTGGCTGTATTGGTATCAGAAGCTGCTGAGGCGGTACTGATATTTGTATCGGTGGTGGCTACATCAGGCTTAATGCTATCGGTTGCTGCCACGGCTATTGGTTTTTCTATTATCTTATTGCTAAAAGCCTGGGCATAGTTAGAAGATACAGCCGTTGATGGGGCCGATACCACTAGCTTCAGTTTTTGGCCGGTATATAACGCTGTGCTTTTCAGCCTGTTCCACTTTTTAATACTGCTCACGCTAACACCGTGTTTGCTGGCAACTTTAGCTATCGATTCATTTTTCTTTACCTTGTAATATATCGTTTTGGTACTCGATGCTACAGCTACAGGCTCTATCGTTGGAACTAACAAATTGGGGTCGTTCATTATTTCTTCTTTGCGTGCCTCAAACATGGCAAAGTAGTTAATGGGCAGGTTCAGCGCGAACCCATTCTGGGTATAAGGTATCACCCCAACCTTAATACTTGGGTTTAAAAACTGAAGCTCATCTTCGGCAATCCCTAAAATATTCGATATGTGCTTCAGGCTAACTTTTGCTGTAATCAAAACTGTATCTACTGCATACAACTCGCGCTTAGGTTCCGATGAAACCAGCTTATAGTCCTTATAGTTTTCCATTACATACACAGCCGCAATAAAAGTGGGCACATAGCTGCGCGTTTCGGCAGGCAGATAATTCATTATGGCCCAGAAATTTTTAACACCTCCGGCGCGCGCAATAGCTTTATTTACATTACCAGGGCCCGAGTTATAAGCAGCCAGCACAAGGTGCCAGTCGCCATAAATACTGTACAGCTTGTTCAGGTAATCAGCTGCAGCTTCGGTAGATTTTATTGGGTCGCGGCGCTCATCTATGTACGAGTTAATATCCAGGCCCATCATCTGGCCCGTGCCATACATAAACTGCCATAAGCCTGTAGCACCTGCACGCGATACCGCTATGGGGTTAAATGCGGACTCTACTATTGGCAGGTATTTAAACTCTACCGGCACACCTTTGCGGTCCAGTATTTCCTCAAATATCGGGAAGTATATTTGTGAGTTGGCCAGGCAGCGCGACATAAGCCCGCGCTTACGGTAAGCAAACAAATCTATAAACGATTTTACATACTGGTTGTAGTTTAATGGCACTATAGCAGGCACCAGTTTTAGTTTCTCCCTTATTTCTGCTTCGGTGTACTTGGGTATAAAATCATAAGGCATGTTTATACTGGCCAATAGCTCTTCATCACTTACAAAAAACTTATCGCGCGTAAACATGTTCAGCGCCATGCTATCCAGCTGGCAGATGATAGGGTCAATACACATAGAGTCTGCAGCTGTGCTTACAGACTTGGAAAAAACAGGTCGGGTGAATGCCGTAAAAAACAGCAAAACAGCGATAGTCCTGAAAACTTGAATTCTCATGGCTAAGGGTTTAGTGTGAAGGTAACGCATTCGATGGTCTTAATATTTTATACGCCTTTCGTTCTCAATTTTTTAACCGCGCCAAGATAACCAATTACCAGCGCTCACACAACCCCTTTTCAACTATTGTGGCCGGCTTGTGTAGTTAATAATAGAGCATTATCAGTTAATTAACACCTAAATGTAGCCAAACAAAAAGCCCTTCTTTAAAGAAGGGCTTTGGTTTTTAGCAAAATTTAAATTGTAGCCTTTGCTTTTAATTAAATTCTAAACAGCGCTGGCACTACTGCTTTACTGTTTCTCAAACGTACGAACCGAAGGTGCGAAAACGTAAGGGTTATCTATAATGTAAGAGTAGTTAAGCGGCGTAGCTGTAAAATCGTAAACGGGATCTACAAACGCAGCCGATGCACTAAAGCTTGGCAAATATTGGTCGGGCATTACAATAGTTGAATCGCCTTTGAACATAAAGAATGCGGGTGATGGGCCGGATGGTGCCCCCGATACGTTATCGGTTTGAAACACCCCACGGCCTAGCTTGGTAACGTTAGCCTCTGCACCATTAGATGTACGAACATACAAACCCGAAATATCCAATGCATCGCTGATAGTTGTAACAGCTACCAGCCGCGTAGCCGTTCCCTCAAAACCATATTTATTAAAGGCGCTGTAACGTACAATTACAAAACCTTCTTCGCTGGTATTTACCTCTGTGGTAGTACTAATAGTGCCGTTATCGCCATACAGCGTATCCAGGTAGGTAGCTCCCTGGTCTACATAACTTTCGCCTACATTAAGCGATACTATGGCCGGGCCGTTAAGTGTAATTACCGGGCGCGATACCGTCATCACTTTAGACGGCGTATCTTCTTTTTTGCAACCGGTAACCGTTAGCAGTATAAATGCTGCAAATGCTATTGCTACTTTAATTTTATTTCGTTTCATGTTATTTAGTTTGATTGTGACACCATAGGTTTAATTAACATCCCACCACATTTTTTCGGTAACCGTTTTTATGCCGGGAAAATTCTGATTTGAGGTAACTTCATCCGAAGGGTAAACAAGCCTTGCCGGAAAATTATTGCCGCCCAGTACAGATGTAGCCGATGGCGTAAAAGCCGGTATGCCGGTTCTTCTCCATTCTGTCCATCCTTCAAAATTCTGATTGCCGGCCATGGCTACCCATTTCTGCGTAAAAATGGCGGTAAGCTTGTCCTGCTGCGTGCCACCGGTTGGATAAACTACATTAGCGCCTGCTTCAAAGGTTGCCACATCGCCGGCAGATGCACCGGCCCAGTTGGCCCACGATGCTTCGATACCTGCATAATAAGCCGCTTCATCATCGCCGCTTCCCCAGCCACGTGCTATTGCTTCCGCCTGCAAAAAGTCAGACTCTGCCACGCTGATAAGCGTAGTCGCTGCAGTAGGCCCTATAATCTGCTCGGTTGGCCTGCTCCAGGTATCATCAGTCTGGTTGCCGCCCAGCAGTTTACCCGAGCCTTGTTCTAATCCTACTATCTGGCCACCGCCGTTAGGGTCAAAATAATCACCCAGGCGCTCATCGTTGGTGTTGCTCATATAATCAACTATGGTAGCGCTGGCAAAAATATTACTGCTGGTACCTAAAGCGTTAGCAGTAGTATACAGCGGGCTTTGCTGAAAGCGCACATCGTTGTAAAACAATTTTGCATCCTGCTCCAAAAATGGTTCGCCGTTCGCAAACATTTCGGCAATGCCTGACTGCGCTACACTTGGGCGTATTTCGCTTTGGCGCAGCAATACTTTTAGTTTAAGAGTGTTGCCAAACTCATACCATAAAAACAGGTCACCGTTAAATATCAGGTCATCGGTGCCGGGCGTAGGCTGTTGATCATCCAGCATGGCCTGGCCCTCGTTTATAGCAGCCAGTATACCGTCATAAATGGCTTCCTGGTTATCAAACCGTGGCGATACCAAATCCTTATCACCCTGCAGCGATTCGCTAAACGGTGCATCGCCCCAGGCATCGGTAATTACCTGGTAAGTGTAGGCCTGCAATATGCGCGCTATAGCGGCATAATTCTTTTTAGTAACGTCGGTTTGCCCTGTTTTATAAATAAAGTCAAGGTCTTTTAATGTGCCTGCATATAAGGCTGACCATGGCCTGTCGGCATCGGTGCTGTTGTATACATATTGGTCAAGGCTGGCATACTGGCTGGCATTAGGCCCTTGGGTCCAGTATTGTGCCCAAAAACCGCCTGCCAGTGATAACTGGTTGCCAACTGTATACCCCAGGTAGCTTTGCGCGCTTGGCAGGGCATATTTTACATCTACCTGCTCCGGTGTAGTTTCGTTCGTGTTTACATCCAGAAAGTCCTTTTTGCACGATGCGGTTGCAAAAAGCAT
>DATGXP010000479.1:0-5645 GCA_035298845.1 Chitinophagales bacterium | reverse complement strand
AAACTGTATGCTCTGAAAACCCGATGCCGGACGCAGCCGGTTGCGGAAATCGAGGAAATCGAGCGGGGTCATGCTTTCCATTATGCTCACTTTATCTACGAGCACCTGTAGTATGGTTACCACGCGCTGCATGCGGTGGTTGGCGGTAAATATATCGGGGCTGTTATCCTGTATGTTTGGCTTGGCCATTATATCCATCACCGAACCCATCTCAAATAGTATCTGCTTAAACCAAAGCTCGTACGATTGATGGATGATGATAAACAACATTTCATCGTGCGCATGGTCGCTGGCTTTGTCGCTTTCAAGTTCCTGCGCGTTTAATATTTTATTCAGTTGCAGGTAGTCGCTGTAGTATACTCCGTCTTTCATGTTGTTGCTTTAGTAAAGTAAAGATGAAAACTTCTGCATGAAAGCAGAATGATTTTAGTTAGGCACATGGTCCTGCATTGAATACTGCCCGTAAATAGCAAGGGCGCAAAATTATTTGCGCCCTTGAGTTCGTTAGCTGAGGAAATACTTACTCTTTAACTAACCTTGCCGATGCCCAACCGGTTTTGGTGGAAGCCCTTACGGTGTAAATACCAGCGGGTAGTTGCGCTACCGAAATACTTTTAACAGGTGCGTTAATGTTTTCGGCTAATACTTTTCTTCCGGTTATGTCTATTATTTCAGCCTGTAGTATAGATGCGCTGCCGCCATTAAGTGTAATGCTGTTGCTGGCCGGGTTAGGAAATACGTTAACACTTACCGCCTCGCCCGGCACTTCTTCTACACCGGTGGGTGTAAGTTGCAGATATGCAATGTGGTTAGTGGTATTAGTAGAACTTGTGGTAAACGTTCCGCCGAAATACAGGCTGTTACCCAATTCAGCTAATGCCTGTATGCCACTATTTGTAAATGTTAGGGGGTTGCACATATATAAGCTGGTATCTCCCATGCCCGATGGGGTTTTGCTAAGCTCCATTATATCGCTGCCTATGGTCATGCCTGCACTGCACTCAAAATCGCCGGCGGCAAAAAGTCGGTTATTTACTGATAGCAATGACTTAACGGCAACGCCCTGAAAGTATACCATTATATCGTTAACTCCGCGAAGCTTCACTACCCAATCAGAGTTTTCGTAGGCAGCAATAGCGCAGGTATCCGTAGCGTTCACCACATCGCAGGCGGCCACAAGCGTGCTATTAAACACTGCTAAATCGTTTACCGGTGTAAGGGTGCCAAAGCCTAAAGTGCCCATATTGGTGCCATCCCAAGTAGCAATGTTCCTGCGTAGTGCGCCGGTAGATAGTTCAAAAGCCCCACCAACAACCAGCTTATTATCAAATACCTCGAGGGTTCGTGCACCCGGGCCATTCATAAAGCCCTGCGACACATTCTGCCATTGAGTACCGTTCCATTTGGCCAACAACCCCGAAAAATCGCCAGCCGCATATAACTCACCGTTATAAAAGGTTAGTGCGCGTACCGTACTACTGAGGCCCACCAAACCCTGCCACTGGCCCTGAGCTATATCATAAACAGCTACACGCCCTACTAACTGATTGCCTGACATGGTAAAATCACCACCGGCATATAGTTTGCCATTTTGTAACAATAGAGTATGCACAGTGCCATTTAATCCATCACCTAACGGTATCCAATCCCAACCGGCGAAGCCACTAATCCACGCACCTACATTTTTACATGCCGCGCCGCTATAGCTGCCCGAAAAATTACCGCCCACATATACTATTTGATTGGTAGGGTCGGGTGTAATTACGTTTACTGTTCCATTCAATCCACTATCTAAATCGAAGGTGGGTGTAGTAGAAGGGTAGCCGGGCTGTATCCAGGCAAGTTCATCAATAGTAAAACCATGAGTATCTGCCCACTCTTTTACACCACTGGTTTTAATCTGGTGCACGTAAGCAAATTTCTCGTTGCGGTCTATGGCCTGCGCCAAATCATCGTGGCCGCTTTGCATCATCAGGTAGCCTACTGCGCAGTGCGTGCCACGGCGGTCGATAAATACGGGGTTCTTATAGCTTAAGTAATCGTTAATTGGGAATGTACCGGCCTGCCAGTAACCATGTAGCTCATTCAGCAGGTTTATGCGGTTTTGTTTTTGCTGTGCCGATAGGCCATTTACATCGCGGTTACGCAAGGTTTGCTCTACCAGCATCAGGTGTGTGGCAATCCATTGGTTGAAAGTGCTGTTACCGGTAATTTGTGTAGCAGCAGTAAGCTGCTTAGCCTCCGGCTGGTTGTTCCATTCGGCATTTACATACGCCAGTTGTTGAAACAGGGCATCGTTGGTATAAACACCACCGGCTTTAGTAAAGCCGAAAGAAAATAAGAGAACGAGGGTAAATAATGAGTTACGCATAGCGGTACTTTTGTTCAAAGTTAAGGAATGATACTTTGAAAACGAGTGAGGGCGCAAAAGGGTTGCTTAGCCCGTTAAAAAACAGGACCGCTAGTTTTTTACAAACCGCGCCGAGCCTGTGCCGTTTTGAGTTAACGCCTTTAGTATATAAATACCCGGTGGCAGATGTTCAACGGAAATGGAATTGGATACCTCTATGCCGCTTTGCCTGATTACCTCTCTGCCGGTTAAATCAGAAACTATCGCCTGCAACAACTCTCCATTATCGCCAGTGCTGAATGTAATTGTTGATTGGGTGGGGTTGGGGTATAGTTGTAGCTGATTTTTGCTGTTCAAAAAACCCAGGCTTGTGGCGACATCTATTTTAGCAAGATATTGTAGTGGCCTAACGTTGGAATATTTCGTAAAATTTCCGCCGAGATACATTTGTCCATCTAAATATTTCAGCGCATTTACGCTGCCATTAATAAACCCAATAGCGCCCCAATAACCAGAAACCGCATCTATGGTTGCAAGGTTTTTAAATCGCGTCATGTAATCATATTCAAATTGGCCACCCACTAAAAGGTTGCTTTCGTATTCCTCAAGTGCAGTGATTTCCTGCAGCCCATCGTAATATGGGTAATGAAAAATTAGCGGCTGTAAAACACCATTCAAATATCGTGTTAAGCAAATATTGCTTCTACCGGAATCACTAGAACATACCCCTCCTAGATAAATAGCTTTACCTATTGTTTTTGTAACTTTTATCGTATCACTAACTTCAGCCGCAATAGAAAAAAACTGATCAGTATATCTATTCTTTATTAAAACATTGTGCGCTGTAATAGTATTGGTAGTAGAACCAGCCATAAAAGTTATAGAGTCGAATACACCAGCGTAAACACCATAGTTTTCCCCCATTTCTATGCTATTTATATCACCATAGACAATAGCATTTTGTTGCCAATTGCCATTGTATTGCCATATTTCTTTAGCGCCAGGATAAATTGGCGATGCAATAACAACTTCATACACACTATAAAACCCGGAAACAGCACACAAAGCATAAGCATTTTCCCGCCCGGGTATCGATAAATAATTCCATGTGCCATTGTAATAAGCAACAGGATATGTTGTATCTCCTGATTTAAATGAACCGGCAACAGTAGTAACCCCGTTCCGCGTTATTGCTCCTGTAATTATTCCATCAATCCCGCCACCCAAACATTCTAATTGTCCATTTTCATATCGACCAATGTTAAGGCAAGGAAGATTGTTTAAACTATCGAAGCGGCCGGCAAAGATTAATTGGAAAACATTTGAATGAAATATATCAACCGGCCCGTTAGGCCCATCACCTAATTCAGCGAATTTTGTAGTCGGCAAGTACGATGGCTGTATCCATGCCAGTTCATCTATGGTAAAGCCATAAGCATCTGCCCATTCTTTTACGCCACCGGTTTTAATCTGGTGCACGTAAGCAAATTTCTCGTTGCGGTCTATGGCCTGCGCCAAATCATCATGGCCGCTTTGCATCATCAGGTAACCTACTGCGCAGTGCGTTCCACGGCGGTCGATAAACACGGGGTTCTTATAGTTTAAGTAATCGTTGATAGGAAAGATACCCGCCTGCCAGTAACCATGTAGCTCATTCAGCAGGTTAGCGCGGTTCTGTTTTTGAATGGCTGTAAGGGTACTTGCAGTGCGTGCACGTAGTGTTTGCTCTACCAGCATCAGGTGTGTAGCTATCCATTGTTTGTAAGTGGTGTTATCGGTAATTTGAACAGTAGCAGTAAGTTGCTTAGCCTCCGGCTGGTTGTTCCATTGGGCATTTACATAGGTCAACTTCTTAATCAGAGTATTACTATCGTAAATATTATTGGCCTGTAGGTAGCCAAACGCCAGATAGACGGCGAGGGTAAATAGTGTTTTAGGCATAGTTTCATAGGTTTACTCAAAGATAAATAAATTATACTTTGAGTAGAAACTACTGAACCAGTGCCTGCTTAGGCTTACACACCACCACATCGGCGTTGCAGTGGTCAAGGTGTTGCAGGGCTGTCACATCAAATTGCTTTTTTGCTGCTTCCCATCCCCAATAACTAAAAAGCACAACGGTATCATTGGGTTGAATTCCTTCTGCATCCGTAATTATGGGGGTATTTATTCCATTTTCTTTTAACTGCTGAGTGTAGCAGGTAAGCACGTTACGTGGTCCATACTGGGTGCCTTCGGTAAACAACAGCTTATAAGAATTGATATCTACTTTTTTTCTGACTGCATCCTGAAATATGCGGCACGAGACAGAAAGGCCTTCTTCCCAGCTATCGCCTTTGGGGAAGTAAACCACTGAGATAATCTGCGAATACGGGCGTACAAATAATACGGCTACACAAATGAAAGCGATAGCTGTGGCAATTAGATACGTTTTGCTTTCAAGAAGCCTTTTCTTTATCGATGTATAAATGAAATAAAACAGCGATGCCATAATAATTGCCAGGTAAGGAAATAAGGGTGCATCGTAGTGTGGCAGCTTGGTAGCGGCGGTTGAAACAACCAGGAAAAAAGAGAGACCGGTTATGACTGCAAACAACACCAGCCTGCAAATAGAAGATTCTGAAAAAACCAGGCCTATAATAAGCGCCAGTGGAAACAGATAGATATATTCAACAAACTGCCAATCGATTATTTCGTGCCAGTAAAAATCAAAAGTTCCCTGATGCCCCTGGCTGCCGATAAACCGCCCGCCTAGTTCATTTTCCCACACGGCCTGCAAGTAGCCGGGATTAATGATTTCGCGCAGGAAATAATAACCAAGCCCAAACAAAAGGAAGATACCAAGGCCTATGTAGGTAAACTTGTTTTTAAGAAACGGCAATAGCTTTTTGCGAAGTATGACAAAAATACCCAAACCGGGAGCCTGCATGATGGGCGCTACGCCTTTGGTAAGTACCGCCAAAGTCAAAAAAATAAAAAAGAGCAAAAGATGTTTTGATTGCTGTTTTTGTTCGGTTGCTTCCGTCGCTAAAAATAAATGCAGGGCAAACACTGTTGAAAATAAAACCAGTAGGGAATCATACTCACCGGTGCGGGTTACATGGTTACGGATATAACCATGGCAGGTAACAAGCACAGCGACTACTATAAATCCGTACATATCGTTACCGGTAACCCTGCGCAGGGAAAAGAAAAGATAAATACAAAGTGCCAGTGCTGCTAATGTAGATGGCAGCCTGACTGAAAATTCGCTGAACCCAAATATCTTACTGCACAGCACTATACACCATATCAT
>DATGXP010000478.1:0-5008 GCA_035298845.1 Chitinophagales bacterium | reverse complement strand
AAGTCGACCCATCAGATGAGATGGCAAGCGAACAATTGAAAAAGCTGAATTAATAATATCCGTAAGTTATACAACAAACGCCCTGCTGCAAAGCGGGGCGTTTCTATTTGTAGTTTTCAATCCCCGGGCAGAGATTAGTTGGCAACTGCTCTTCCGGTTGTCACAGATGATAAGTTTTCATCGGCATCACCTTGCAATACGCGCGCCAGCATTATATTGAAAATATCTACCTTGTCGTTAAACTCCAGGCCCAGGTTGCGGCTATCGGCACGCTTAATCTCTATTCCATTGCTTAGTGGGCTTAGCTGTAGGATTGACGTAAGCGGCAAATCGAAGTTCTGCGATTTGCCAATAAATACCAGCCGGCGGTTGGTAAGGTATAGTTTGCCGGTATCTATTATTACAATCTTTTCGTACTGGGTTACGTTGCGTTTAAAATCACCATAGGCGTAGCGTTTGCTAAGCTGCGATGCACGCACGGTGCCTGTATAGCTTTCTTGTGTAAAAGTGCGTAGCTCTCGCCAGTTGGCGCGGGGTATTTCTATGTAGCAGTTTTCGCGCGCAGATAATATAATGTCGGTTTGTATGGCGGGCAGGGGCAGGTTCTCCAGCGCCCAATACTGGCGCATGCGCTGCACCATTTCGTTGTTCATTTTGGCAGGGTCGTAGGTTAGGCCCAGGCTATTGGCTATCTGTTGGGCTTCGGCTTCCTCTTGCGGCGAAAGGCGCTTGTCGGAAGTAATCTGGCTTACGTAGGTATTCAGAAAAACGGTGCTCGTTTCTTTGGCAATTTTATCGGCTATCTCCTGTGGAAGTTTTAGTTGCTGCTGCAGTGCGGCAAGGAAATCTTTTTCCTCAGTCGATAAACGTCCATCGGTGATCGCATCCTGCACCGCTTTTTTGTAGATAACACCGGTAACCATATTATGCAGGAAATCGACGGTAGAGTCGGATAGGGCAAGCAGCAGTTTAAGGTAGCTGAGGTCCTGAATTTCGTCGGGGCTAAGCTGTTTATCGGCCAGGCAGTGGTTGAGGTAAGTGGCGTAAAACTCTTCGGTGTTTAGCTGAAAATCTTTGCTGAACTGTATGCCATACCGGGTTTCTATATTACGAACTTCGCCCACCGTAATCTGCTGCAGGGGGATTGTGGCCAGCAGGTTGTTTAGTTCGCGCACGGCATTGGCTATGGGCGTAATGTTGAACAGCGTTTGGGTTATGTTTTTGCCCCTGATGGGCACCGGTTTGAATATAGAGTTGCTCATGGTGATGCAGCGGGGTTATTTGGGCATAAAGATGCTGGCAAAAACTAATAGCAGGATAACGAACACAAAGCGCAGCCAGCCGGGTATGCTTGCCCCGAGTTTGCCTTGTATATTATTGAACCCCATAGGAAAGGCGACGAAGCCGGCCAGCCACAGCAGTATGCCGGATAGTTTACTGCCACTGAAAAACAGGCCAAGGCCGCCGAGCATAAAGATGCCACCAATGATGAAGTTGAGGACGTATAGTGTTTTGCCTATTATGTTTTCGGTAGTGGTGATGGGTGGGCCGCCGGTAAAGTAGTCGGGGCGGATTTTATGTTCGGGGGGTATAATGTCGGGGACGTAGCGCATAGTGTTGTAATGTGAATGCCGAATATAGAAGGATGGGGGAAGAATGCAAAGGGCACAGCCTGCCCTAAGTCCAGCTCGTCTCGCTTCGCTGTACCACCCCGTCAACCTGCGGTTGCCACCCCTCCTTAAGGAGGGGTGTTTAACAGCCAGGGACTGATTAGATAAAGCTTGTATTTTTGCAAAAACGAAACACATGGAGTTTATCTATATCCTTCAATTAACGCCGGAGTATACTAACGAAAGAAACTGGAACGATGATGCCAACCGCATAGTGGGCGAGCATTTTGCTTACCTTACCGGTTTGTATGAAAAGGGTGTGGTAAAATTTGTTGGCAAAACGGAATATGGTGTAGAGCACCCCGATAACCGTGGCATTGCAATTTTTGAAGCTGCTGATATGGATGAAGCATGTGCAATAATGCAGGCTGACCCATGTGTAGTTAATGGTGTGATGACGGCCAGCGTTCATCCGTTTAGAACGGTGTTTAATTCGGGTATTTGAGCCCGTAGCACTAGCAATAACAAAGCGCATATTGTGGTAGAAAAGTAAAAAGGAGTAAGTGTTTGGTTTTTAGTGCAGAAAAGCGGAATCTCATGTTTTGTAATTGAAACACAAATGCAAATTTCTGCGTTTACGATGGAGATAACCGGGCACGTAAACCCGGATAAAAAGGTTTACCTTTAGCAGTAACAGGCGCCGCGCAATGAAAAAATTTTTGTCCTTTATATTTTTATGTGTGGCAGGCATCACTATGGCGCAGTTACCATCGCAGGGCTTGGTCGCATATTATCCTTTTAACAACAGTTCGGCCGATGAGAGCGGCAATAAAAACGACGGGCAGATTAACGGTGCCATAGCACCGGCTACTGATAGGTTTGGTAACCCTTGTGGGGCGTTCAGGTTTATCGGTACTGGGTGCTACATTTCGGTGCCTAATTCTACTTCGCTAAAATCACCCATAAACGCATTGACCATTACTGCCTGGGTACGGCCCGAAAAGACGAGTACATCGAGCAACGACCTTAACCTGATATTGCTGGCCAAGCCGGGTATAGAGCTGGATGCAAACATAAGGCCACAGTATTGTTTTCAGATAAAAAGAACGTTTGGCGACTCGTATAGTACGGTTATGCTCAGTAGCGATTTTTCGTTTCAGGACCGGCAGTATAACAGCCATCCCATGGAGTTTAACCAGTGGTATTTTATAGCCATGACCTATGATGAAAATTTTGTGCAGGTATACCAGGATGGTAAGCTGATATGCCAGGCACCGAAGAACAAACCTTTTGGTGCCAATGATTTTGCGCTGGAGATAGGCCGCGATATAGTAACGGGCAAAAAGTATTTTAACGGTAGCCTGGATGATGTGCGGATATACAACCGCGGACTATCGATGGCCGAGGTGAATGACTTGTATAAGGATGAAACGGGCAAGGTGATGAAACAGGATGTAAGCCTCAGTTTTCCAAAGAGTGTGGAGAAGAATACCGAAAGCGGCAAGTGCTATGCAACGGTTTTTTATGCCGAGCCTACGCTGACTATGGGGTGCGGTGCCGAGGTACTAAAGCAGACGGCGGGGTCGCCGAGTGGGTCGCAGTTTAACCCGGGGCGCAACAACCTGGTGTATGAAACCATGCTGGGCGATAAGGTAATGCGCGATAGTTTTCAGATAACGGTAAGGGATAACGAGCCACCGGTGTTTAAGTGCCCTACCGATGTGGTGGCTAAAGCCAGGGCCGGTACTGCTGGGGTAGAGGTGTATTATCCGGCGCTATCGGTAAGCGATAATTGCCCGAACCTAAAGCTGGAGTTGCTGGAGGGGTTGAAATCGGGCGGGGTGTTTCCTATAGGCACTACTACGTTAAAGTATGAAGCCACAGATGCCGGTGGTAATAAGAGTCAGTGTGTGTTTAAGGTAACGGTGACAGGCGAAGAGGCCCCACCGGTGGCTAAAACAGAGAGCAAGCCTGTGGTATATGATGAAGAGGTGCACGACCGCAACAGCCCCGCAAAATCAAACGTACCCACGTTGCTGATAACACCGGCCGAAAAGAAGTCACCCCAACCTAAACCCGAGCATAAACCGGAGGTGAAAGTAAAAGATTCTGAGCCAGCCAAAGCGGGTAAGGATCTGGAGCCACCTAGTTTTAATTGTCCGCTGGATACAATAATACTGCTGCCCCCTAACCGCAAAGGATTGATATATCATTATAAAGACCCCAGGGCGACCGATAATGTAGGTGTGGATAGCGTGGTGCAGATAGCAGGTAGTAAAGATGGATGTTTCTTAACGGTGGGCGTGCACCCGTTTATTTTCCGCGCTTACGATAAGGCAGGCAATACGCAAACCTGCACCTATAGCGTGATGATAAAAGAGGATGGCACAGCCAAACCTTATCTGCCGCCTGCCAAACTGGAGGCGGAGTTGGAACTGGGCTCAGACTCGGTACATTATGAACACAAGGCAAGCTTAAGCAAGTGCGACCTTACAGTACTGATATACGATGATGGCGAGCAGGATAATGATTCGGTATCGATAATATTTAACGGCGAGGTGATTGTAAACCGCGATATGATACGTGTGAAAGAGAACGGTGTAATAAAGCGTAATATTACTCTAACGCCTAACTCCGAGAATTTTATAATAGCCAAAGCCTGGAACACGGGCCGCTTTGGATTGAACACCCTGCGCATAGATGTATACGATAACAGCGAGGGCAGCCGCAAAGACCTGCGGACACAGAAGCCATTGATGTCTAAAATCCTGCACTCGCGGCCGGGTAATGCGGGGGGATTGCTGCTTAAGTGCGAGTAATTATTTGAGAAACCCTAAGCCCGTAAGCTAAGCGCTTTCCAGGCTTAGGGTTTTATTTTCCTACATTTTTTTGTGGCAGGCATCTGTGCATTTATGGCCTTTTTCGCCATGGGCATAGGCATGCGCATCTTTGGTACAGCTTTGTGTGCATGCATGTTGTTTTTCCTTTTTCATCCCCTTTTTCGAAGATTGTTTTTGGGCTGGTTTATCCTGTTGCATGTTGGTTTGGGCGCCTGCAACCAGCATCGCAGTGATAAGAGATAGAGACAGAAGCATTTTTTTCATGGTCATAAGTAGTTTGGTTAATAATGTTAGTGTAGTCGGTGGGTTACGGTATACCTTACAACTTTACTGGCCTGTTTTTTAAATGAGGTAAATCACTTGCTAATGTTTGTTTTTAAACCCTGCGCAGATACATTCGTGGCTGTAATAACTATGGCCATGAAAAAACTGTTGCTCCTTGTTTGTGTGTTTGCCTGTTTGCCGGGTTTTGGGCAGGGCGGTGAACTACTTGAGTTTCCACCCTATTTAAAGCGCGGAGAATCGGGTCCTGCCATAGGAGAGGTGCTAAGTGATACG
>DATGXP010000477.1:0-3400 GCA_035298845.1 Chitinophagales bacterium | reverse complement strand
CAATAATTCATATGTTTTTCAACCCAGCCAAACAGATGTAACCGGTATTGATTTTGGCTCCGGCTCGCAGTGGACTATTGGTGGTGCAGGCAGCATTCCGGCATTTACCGAATCGTTTACCAGTTTTCCTTCGTCACCAACTATTACCAGCAACAGCGAAACTGTTACACTGGCAAGTGGTTATACCTTTACTGTTTCTGGTATCAGCAATGCAGATTCTGTTCTTTTTATTCTGGCATCGGGTAATAGCTATGCCGAAAAGCGTGTAGGTGGTAATGTTACTTCAGTAACCTTTAGCGCTGCAGATCTTTCTGCCTTGCAGGCTTCATCGCAGGGCTTATTGCAGGTAACTCCATACCGCTTTAAAACGAATACAACCTCAATTCCGGGCAAAAAGATTTACCTGGTTAACCAGGTTACAGTTTCAGATTTTGCAAAGTTTGAATAACCGTACATCTATCTTTTTAAGAAATATAGCCCGTATAGTGCCGGGCTATTTTGTTTTATGGGGTAATAATTTCTCATTATCGGTATTAAATGGCTGGCATGTTTTTGGGGTGCAATACGCAAACTACTCCTTATGGCATCGCTATTTTCAAAAATCAAACAAGCTTACAAATTATTTAATAGTGTAGATATGGAAGCCTTTGGCCAATTAGCCGCGAAGGTAGATTTACCTGAAGTAATGAAAAACGTAAGTAAGTTAAATGACCAGCAATTGGCAGGTTTAATGAAAATGCTAAGTGCCGGCGGAGGGAAACACCGCGAGGCACCACCTGTAGACGGCGACTTTTACAACCTTAGCCATACCCTTACACCCGAAGAGCGGGAACTGCAACTTAGGGTAAGGCATACTATGGAAACATATATTAAGCCCCTTGTAAACGATTACTGGGTGCGGGCAGAGTTTCCGTTTGAAATAATACCACGACTGGCAGAGTTGAACATATGCGGTACCTCGTATACCGGCTATGGCTGCCCGGGCATGAGCTATGTAATGGAAGGTATGCTGGCTATGGAAATGGCAAGAGTAGATACTTCTATCTCAACATTTTTCGGGGTGCAAAGCGGATTAACAATGGGGTCGATATACCTGCTTGGCTCGGAGGCACAAAAGCAAGAATGGCTACCGGCCATGCAGCAGTTTAAAAAAATCGGTGCATTTGGCTTAACCGAGCCCGAAGTAGGTTCCGGTGCAGCTGGTGGCCTAACCATGCAGGCAAAACGCAATGGAAATACCTGGGTGCTTAACGGGCAGAAGAAGTGGATAGGCAACGCCACCTTTGCCGATGTAATAATTATTTGGGCGCGCGATGTAGATAGCAATGATGTAAAGGGCTTTTTGGTGCGTAAAGGCACACCCGGTTTGCATGTAGATAAAATGGAAGATAAGATGGCGCTGCGTATTGTGCAGAACGGGTTAATCACATTAACTAATTGTGAAGTAGAAGAGGCCGATAGATTACAGGGTGCCAATACATTTAAAGATACAGCTAATGTGTTGCGTATGACCCGCGCTGCTGTGGCATGGCAGGCTGTTGGCTGCGCCCGCGGAGCCTATGAAAGCGCGCTTAAATATACTATTGAGCGCAAGCAGTTTGGTAAACCTATTGCCGGTTACCAGCTCATACAAAATCATTTGGTAGAGATGCTCACCAATCTAACGGCTATGCAAACTATGGTATTCAGGCTGTCGCAATTGCAGGGCGATGAAAAACTGACCGACGAACATGCGTCATTAGCAAAAGTATTTTGTAGCCTGCGCACCCGCGATATTGTAAGCAAAGCGCGAGAGGTAATGGGAGGCAACGGCATCCTTTTACAATACGATGTGGCCCGCTTTGTGGCCGATGCCGAAGCCATCTATAGCTACGAAGGCACCAAAGAAATTAATACCCTTATAGTTGGTAGGGCCATTACCGGTATGAGTGCTTTTGTGTAAGCGCGTAGGCGAGTGTGGCACTTCCATTTAATTACCCTTTAGGGGATTTAGGGATAAAGCAAGGGCAGTGGTGGGTGCCACTGCCGCTTGCAATTATCCCCCTTAGCACAGTTGGATAAAAATTAGTAAAGACGCGATGATTGCGTCTCTGTATTTATTACACGCTTGAAAGACGCCTCTGCGGGCTACTCCATAGCTGCCTTTTCTTTCATCCCCAGCACCCGTATCATCTTCTCCATATTTGCATCCAGCTTATCTATCCGTGTTTTCAATTCATTGTTCTCGCCTTCTAACCGGTTAATCATTTTCAGTAATTCCTGTGTGGCAGAAATATTAAGCGTAGTAAGCGCTTCATAATCTACGGTACGAAAATCAATTACTTCGCGGCCATACACAAACACTTTACCGGTATCGGTTGCATCTACAGTGAATCCATTTATATCTGCGGATTTTACCTCAAAAACTTCATTGCGGTTGTTAAGTATCAGTTTTACGCGCTCCCCCGCTTTTAAACTATTGGGCATTTGCACATAGCCATTTTTAATTCTGGCTAATTGATAAATGTCCGGCACTGCATCGGTCATTTTATTTACAGCCTGCGGATATACCTGCTCTACTTGTTGGGCTATTACCTTTTTAACTTCCCTGTTGCCTTTGCCAATGCTATCTATGTATCGATAGTCTGTAACTTGTAGGGCAGCGAGTGTGTACAGGTCATCTTTATTGTTGGTAATACCAATTACGTGTTTTATACGGGCATCGCTGTAAGCGTTAAACTCGGTGGCTGCTATGCGCGCGCTGGCATAAATAGAATATGCATTGGTACCCGAGGAAGTGCCGGTGTTACCGCCGCTGTTAAGGTATCCAAACGATGTGTTCAGGCTTTGCGAACCGTTAACTACCAGCATAGCCTGCGTTGGGTTTAGGGTGCCTATGCCCACATAACCGGCAGAGGTAATGCTCATTCTTTCTGTATTGTTTGTTTTTATAATCCAGTCTACGGCATCGGTTGTTCCTATAAAATTAGTGCCGGGGGCTGTACCGCTGTTACCGGTTAGGCCCCATGCAGCAGATGATATAGTGGAGGTAACTGTTTGCCAGCTACCGGTACCGTTGGCGTCGCTCACCATTATTTTGCCATTACCCTGATTGCCATCTACCATGCGTATGCTACCTGTAATATGTAACTTAACCGCAGGCGAGCTTGTTCCTATACCCACGTTGCCGCTTTTTAAAACCACCATGGCATCGCTGCGGCTACCGGTACCGGTGCCATTACCAATAGTAAATACACGGTCAGCACTATTTATATTCAAATTACTGTTAGCGGTATAGGTGGTAGCATAGTTGCCTATTACAAATTCGCCCCTGCTGGGGGCATAATTGTAGGTTCCAAAAGCTGTAGAGTAATAGCCGGTTACAGTGTTATTTCTATTGGCCACAAAGCTGGCATCGCCT
>DATGXP010000476.1:0-3749 GCA_035298845.1 Chitinophagales bacterium | reverse complement strand
AAAATTGTACACATTGGCATAAGTATAGACGACACCCAGCGCAAAAAACTGCGGTTCGTTAAAACGCAACCCCGCCTGCAATACCGGGCTAACAGTTTTGTAGTAGTCATTAGTGTAAAGCATGGCCGTAGCACTTAGTGCCAGCTTTTGGTTAGCCAGCGGATAAACGGTGAGGCCCAGGCTATGTTGTAGCTGGTAAGTAGTATCCAGGTTAGAGAAAGCATTGGTTAAATCGAGCCGCACATAAGGCAAAACCTTTGATACATTCAGCGAGCCGATAAATGACAAAAAGCTCTGCTTATTTACCCCTAATAATCGTGGCCTCTGTGGTGGTTGTGGTTGTCCAAAAATACTATCGGTATAATGATGAGAAATAACGCTGAAGGCAGGGTTAAGAGAGAAGCCCTTAGGCAGGGTTATATTGCCCGATAGGTAGTAGCGATGCTCTTCCCAAATACCGCGCGTGTATTTCTGCTGGCTGTACGAATAAGCATGAAAAGCCGAATAGCCACGGCTGATGCGATGGTTGAACCCGAAAGTGATGAAATAAAAAGGCTGGGCTACGCTCCTATCTCCCGGTATTTTTGTAGTAAACTCCAGCAAGGCCATGTTAACTGGCGCCGGTTTGGTAGTTTTGGTTTTGCTTTTAAGGTCCCCCGAAAAATGCCTGCTAAGTTTGAGCGCATCGTTATATCGGCCATCAAAGGCATAGCTATAAAACAGGTATTCATTGTTCAGTTCGTCGCCCGAGTTAAAGCGGTAAGCCTTTTCAAATTGAGGCGAAGCTAACTGGTACTTTAGCTGCATGTAATAAGCAATTCCCATCCTCTCGCGCAGATAGAAATAATCTATTTTTTGACGCAAAGCTTCTCTCCCAACCTTCTGTAATTCTCTCCAATCACCTTTTAGGTAAAGGGCATAGGTGGTATCCTCTACTTCTCTAAAACTCAATCCACCCTGCGCCAATACAGTACACGTTACCATGCAAAGCATAATAACCATCATCGCTATACCCTTACGCTTCAATCGATACATATGGCGGTTATAGTTTGGTTACCATTCAACACTTTAAATAACTGAATCTTGTTTTTTGCAACTGTAAACTCAAATCGCATCTTTTTTAAAACCGTAGCACCTGAATTAACTTTAGCGTGCGATGCTATGGCTATCTGCTTAGGATAATTAGCATCATCTATACCGGTAAAGCGCGATGTGTAACTACCCTTTAAATAGATATTAAAAGGCGCAATAAAATCCTGTATAAAAGTAGAAAGGCCCGAGTAAAAGCCTGTCATAGGCAATACATCCTGCATCTCCATATTTTCATAATAGCCCAGCAAAATTTTGCGCGCGCCTATATAAAAATGCCATAGCAGCGAGGCGCGGTCGCCGGTAAACTCTGTAAAATAATGCAGGGTGCCATTGTTTACAAAATAGGCTACAGAGCGGGTGTTATGGCAATAGATATAAGTGCCATTATAAGCATCTGTAAATACTTCCCACTTTACAATTTCCTTTTCGCCGTTACCGGATACTTCAAATTTCAATTCCTGGCCAGGCACAAAGCCAAATGCATTGCGCAGCAGCCCCGTAGTTTGTATCCCCGATATAGTTGAGCCCTCCTGCGGCACTTCGAAAGAGTGAAACTGATAGCTATCAGCTTTCTTCTCTACAAAATAACTGATAGGATAGTTCAGCGTTTTTGAGCCGATGTGTGGTGTAGCCTGCAACTGAAAATGTATGTGTGGCTCGGGCGAGCGGCCCGAGTTACCGCAATTAGCAATCAGGTCGCCCTGGTTTACATAATCGCCTATGCGCACTTTAAAACTACCCCGCTTAATATGCGATAGCTTAGAATACAGGTAATCACTGTGCTTAATAATTATCGTATTTCCCCAATTGTTTATTACATCAACACCACCCACAGGGTTATCATCTACCTCATCTACAATATTATAAACGTAGCCGGCAGCAGGGGCCAAAATAGGCGCATTGTAGCAGTAAAAATCGCTGAGTGAGTTACCTGGCAGGCGGAATGTTTTCTTCAGGTCGTCGGTTACCACAAAATCCCAGGCGTACTTCCACTCGCCCAGGTGGGTAATAGTCCCATCGTGCCCTTGCGACACATACCAATCGCCAAAAAACGGCAGCTGGATATGAAAGTAGCTTTGGTTGCTAAAGCGCTCTATATTGTTCCGGTGCTTGTATAAATTCTTTTCCGGCGAAAACTGCTGATACCAAACCAACTCCAGCTTATTGGCCTCTGTGCGATATTTAAGAGTTAACAGAAGCACCAATAAAATCAAATTGAAGGGTAAAGAGTAAACCGGCAATTGCAAAACATCAAGCGCCATACCCAGGGCAGTATGTAGTACGGCTATAACCGGTGCAATAAGCAACACCAACAGATACGACTTTTTAGACGGGATTAAATAAAACCCTCCGATAGATATAGAGGCCAGTATATAGTTGAACCCTATAAAATTGTAGTTAAGCGGCTCGGCGGTGCCATTCATATACTGAAAGAAAAAATAGCCTGAAGCAAAGCCGATAACCGAAAGCGTAAACGCAATGCGCGAGTAAATAATCAAGCCCACCGCAATGATAAACCCTGACAGAATATTGTATTGAAAATAGATAGCCCCCAACGATTTCAAGTAAGCATCTACCACGCGCGGCAGTTGAAGGTTATCCAGCCATTCATAAAACTGCACCAGGTGGATACCCCCCAGCGAGTATAATTCGTTATGGATGTATAGCCCGCTATCGCTAAGCATAATACCTGTTGATGAACGCAACGCCAGCAACAAGGCCCAGGTGGTTAATAAAAAAGGAAAAGACAATACAGGAATTCCGTATTTAGTAAGCACGGCCGCCATTGCCTTAACCAGCACCGTACAAAACAACGAAACCACAAACAGTATGACAAAAAATTTGATGCTGAATGTGAAGTACAGCCCCATCACCAGCCCTACCATCAGCGCGTTACTGGAATAACTCCCCGCGCGGATATAAGCCCTGTCAAACCCCAGCCACTGCGCTATAACAACCGATGCAACTACTGCAAATAAACCCGCAAGGCCACTATAAGGATTGATAAAAGACCCCAGCAAAATGAGATAAGCAAATACACGGTTATCCGAAAAGAACATTTGCGAGTAGCTGTTTATTATGCTATCGCTATAAAATTTATGGGGGCTTTGGGTTTGGGTTTCCGGCATCTAAAATCTTTTCGCACTGGTTGCACAAAGAAATACAATGATTTCGTATGCGCAATTTCTCTTCTTGGTGATTAGACGATAAGTGTATGACTTTCCCTTCGGTGCGCAGTTTAATCTGCCCGGCCAATTATATAAAAGCATTTACTTTGGCCCTGTGATAAAAATAGGGCTGATAAGCGATACGCATAGCCACCTGGATAAAAAGGTGTTTGAGGTATTTAAAGAGGTGGACGAAATATGGCATGCCGGCGACTTGGGTAACCTGCAGGTATGCGATGAATTGAAAGCTTTTAAGCCTTTTTATGCCGTATATGGCAACATAGACGGCCGCGAAATCCGCACAGAATACCCTCTGAACCTGGAACTGGAACGCGAGGGGTTGAAAATTTTCATGACCCATATAGGCGGCTACCCCGGCAACTACGAGCCTAAGGCCCGCCGCAAAATAGAGGAAGTAAAACCCGACATTTTTATTTGTGGGCACTCGCACATATTAAAAGTAATGCGCGACCCTAAGTATAATATGCT